>VXPR01000601.1 GCA_009839405.1 Gammaproteobacteria bacterium | reverse complement strand
GTTCCCAGCAAGCTGCGTGGTCCCGCCAATGATCGTGGCACGGACCATCAATCGTCGAAGACCCCGCCCAATCGTGCGGCATCGACGGCTGTGTCGGTCGTGACGTTCGGCAGCTATGCCCCAAAGGCCAGCCCGTACCCTCTAGCCGGCTCGACGATTCGCACAAGTTGCTCCCTGAAGGCGGCTGCCGTGCCGTGCAGGTCCACGGTCATGAATCTGACAACGTGCCCTTGGATCTTCGCCGCCTCGTCTATGGCATCGCCGACAGTTGGATGCAAGAGCACGCCCTCGGTCGGCCAAGGCGAGTCCGCCTCCTCCTGCGTGCGCAGATACGCGTAGATTTGGTACAGGTAGCCGCTGGTGAGAGCCCGATCGCGGTACTGGCCCGACTTAAGCATGGCCGTGAACTTCGTGTCGATGACGATTCTACGTCCGGTTGGTCGGTGCAGAAGCTCAATGTCCGTCTCCATTCTTGGCAGGATAGCGTCGAGTCCAGGCGTCCTCGCCTCGACTGGCCAATGCAGGACATGGCCATGCATTACCTGCCAATCGCTTGGAAGCACGACTCGGTAGAAGCCATACACCGCCTTCTCGAAGAGCTTCCGCAGCCAGTGGACATTCCGGCTAGCCGCCGACAGCAAGTGCTGGCCATCGGACTCCGTTGGAAGAACCAGGTCGAAGGCTAGCCGAGCCGCAGCCACCATGAAGCGGTCATCGACGTCATGGCGGCCGAATCGGTCCGCACCGACCTCTCGCGACGACGGAACGTAGGCACCGACACCCATGTTGCCAAGGTCATGGGCAAGCCCACGGCAGCGCCTCCTCAGGCCATGGTCTTCCACAATGCGAGCAATGGACTCGAGGGCACCACGGATATAGCGGTTTCGCGGAGTGTCGATGGTTAGTTCCTCAAACCGACATGCGACCTTGCCGCGTTCGAGCAATCGTCCCGATTCCGTTGCAAGCACGTCGATGGAGCCACGGACACGATCGAGGATGGCGTGGCGCTGCTCATATGCCCGATGAAGGTTGCGCCGCAGGCGTTCCGCCACTGCATGGGCTAAGACCTCCCCGATGACATCCGGGAGACCATCAGGCAGATCTTCCCGATCAACTAGCTTCGTTCCATTCGTACGAAAGAGATCAGATGCATAGAGCATCAGAAGCCAGAGGTTGCGGATGGGAATGCCACCCGGTTCCTCGCCTTCCAGTGCTGACGAGGTTTCGCTCACCAGTCTTTGAGAAGCTCGTCTCGCGCACGTCGAGCTTGGTCCGCGTCGTCGAACCAATACTCTTCGAGCAAGGGCCCAATCTCGGTCTCCACCACATCGCGAAACCAAGCCTTGGTCGTTGCAGCTTCGAGGGGAGTCGATGGGGTAACGTAGCTGTGCCCTACGCGGAACTGTTCGCCGAGTTCCGGAGCCTTCGCAATCGTCTCGTTGAGCGTTGCCATGCGCCTTTGGATTTCCCGCGCAAGTTGGGCGTCGATACCCATCTTCTCCGACACCCATCTGTGCCAAGCGTCCCCAAGCCGCGGTTCAAGCGTTGCGAACGCAAACCGCCGCCGCAACGCGAGATCGACGAGCGCAAGCGAACGATCGGCAATATTCATGGTTCCGATGACGTACAGATTGTGCGGCACATGGACAAGCCGCGCCCCTTCCTCACTGTAAGCGAGCTCGACCGCTTCTTCCTCTGTGCGCTTGTCCGCCTCGAGCAGCGTGATCAACTCGCCGAATATCTGCGCCGGATTGCCCCGGTTGATCTCCTCGATGACAAGTACGTACGGTACATCAGGATGCTCCTCAGCAGCCTCGATCGCTCGCAGAAAGACACCAGGAGTCAACGCCAACTTGCCACCCTCGGACGGACGCCAGCCAATCACGAAATCCTCGTAAGACAGGGTCGGGTGGAACTGGATCGCAGCGATACGTTCACGCGTCCTGCTTCCGACTAGGGCGTAAGCGAGGCGCTTGGCTAGCCATGTTTTGCCAGTGCCGGGCGGCCCCTGGAGAACAAGGTTCTTCTTTGACCTGAGCCGTGTGTAGCACTTTTCGAGCTCGGGACGGCCTAAGAAGCAACCGTCATCAAGGATCGAATCGAGAGAATAAGCGGGCGCCACTCTCGGTTCTTTGGTGAGAATGCCAACCGCCTCTTTAAGATCACGCACAAGGTCAGGGTAGGCCGTGACGGCGGTAAGGGTCTTTACCACCAGACTCCTATCTCCGACCCGGACGCCGTAAGGAAAGGTCGAGTGCCACACAACGTCACGCAGGTTTCTATACGACTCCCGAGAGGTGTCGAATCGGTAGCCGGACGCAACCGTACCGTGGCCAACCACACGCGTCGTTCCGAGCTTTGCGAAGATAATATCGTCCGGCTCCATATCGTGGCAGAACTGCCAGCAAGCCAACGAGTCGTTCCTCCCGAGGCGTATGTCCTCTCGCCTCGCATATTGGCCGATGTCTCCAACTTCATCCCAACCGAGACAGGCAATGCCCTTCCGGTAGCACTCGTCCCAATAGCTGGCACCCGGCCCAAGGGCCATCAACCAGTACCGCTGTTCGGCAGGAGCCGGTTGCGAGAGCGGCGGCTGGAGTTCCAGCCGATCGAGAAACCTTGAGCCGTCCCGCGTGATCCGATAGGTGCCTCGTTCATCGGCGACGACAAAGTCCGCCGCAGCCAACCACTCTAGGCGAGCTTCCACCTGCCTGGCGCTCGTCCATAGCAAGCCGAACCGCTCTCGCGCAATCGAAAGGAGTTCGGTTGTCGTTCTGCCGTCGGCGCCTAGCGCTGCTAGCAGTTCCCCAATGAACTTGATGCGCCCATGGATGACACGGATTGGAGTTTCCACGTCGGGCTCGTTCGCCGCCCAATTGACGATTTCCTCTGGACAACGGATTTGTCCGCCGTCGACGAGCAGAATCCCTCCCTTCGCAAGGCAACCGATCTCCTGACGTGCCGTCGCCGGTTGACGCTGGAGCCGCTTTGCGACCCAGGACGTTGCTTCGGACTCTGGTTTCGCGGAGCCAATCCAATCGACGAACGAGCGCAACGCGTCGAAGTTGCCGTCGCGAACAAAGCCGTCGCGAATCTGGTTGTAGCGCGAGCCGATTGGCAGCACGGGGTTGGGTTGTGGCCCAACTTGCTCGTTGGCCAGCGCATCAGCCTCATCACGAGCATCTACTAGCACCAAGACAGTCGATAGGAATCCCTCTACGCCATCCGGGTCCTGAGGCATAGGTATGGCGACGCGCGAGCCATCAGTTTGCAGGCCCCGTTCCCGAGCCGTCGCATCGAATCGTGCCTTGCGCTCCTCGTTGCGTCTGTCGTGTTTACGCGGAGCATACGTCCAAGTTAGGTGGTCATCGTGGACTCTCTGGATGACGCACGACACGGTCCTGCGGTCGGACTCGTACACGACCAGTGCGAATCGATCAGGGTCTTCAACGGTCTCGATGAGGAGGAAGTAGCGTTCGCTCTCCTCCACCACAATGCGGTAAGCACCGACGCAATCCTTCCCATCCGTGTACTGGCGGTGGAAGCCCTCGAGTGGCGTTTCGAGTTCCTCGACAACTCGAAACGAGGGGCATCGGGAGAGTGCCGGGGCAATAAGTTCGTGGAGCATAACGGCAGTTGCGCGATCCAAATACAATCTCCCAAAGAAACCAAGGGTGGCGCGTTGGAAGCCACCTCACTACGTGGCGGGCGATCCTACTCCAATTTACCGGTCCCAAATGCGCGCCGCGTCGGGGCTAGTCGGTCCTGCCTTTGGAATGGCTTTCCTCCCCCGTCAGGCGGAGCGAACCGTGGCGCTCAGACGGTGCAGGAAGTCGGTGCCGGTGTCGGCGCGAACCACTAGGGTCGCCCACTTCGGACAGGCGGTCCCAATCGTCTACGCCAGCATGAAGCGCACCGGTACGCTCGCCCACGGCGCTGCCCAAAGCGCACCGCGACCTGCCGACACAGGAGTTCCCGGTCTCGCGCCAAACCCTCGCGCTGACCTTCGGCCACGCCTCGCGATGCCATTGCCTTGGCAACTCGGCCCAGCGCTCTGCCAATGTCACCGTCACCTCCTCCAAGGTACTACGCCACAAAGGCCCGACCCAACTCCGCGTCTCCAAGTGCCTGAAGCAGCGCCCGCGCCAGATTCCCGGCCGGCAACTCGTCTAGCTTCACCGTGCTGCTCGTCAAGGATCAGCCGAGTACTAAAGCACGACGCAAAATGGGGAATGTTCTCCCGCCCGTACTCCAGGTTTTGGCGGTCCGCTCAGCTGGCGGCATTTCCCCGCCTCAAGCCGCCATCCGGTCTCCCGTGGTGCTGGAACAGAACAAAGAAGATGTGCTCGTAGTCCAAGGGTTCGCCGTCCCACTTTCCGGCGGCGGTGCGTTCGTCGATTTCGAGGCCCAGTTCCCTGTGCTGGTTGGTGAGTTCGACGACGTTTCCGCGGAAACGTCCGTTGAAGCGGGTGGCGCAGCGGTCGATCTTCACGCCGTAGGCGTTGCGGAAGATGAGCTTGCCGTCTTCCACGCTGAGGCTTGCGCCGCCCTCGTGGATCCAGCGGTGGTGGCGGCGGCAGAGTAGAACGAGGTTGTCGAGCCTGGTTTCGCCGCCATCGGCCCAGTGCTTGATGTGGTGAGCGTCCACCCAGCGGGTGTGGGTGCAGCCCGGGTACTGGCAGCCGCCGTCCCGGCTCTTCAGCGCGCGGCGCAATGCAGGGGAAATCAAGCGGCGCTTGCGACCTAGGGCCAGCGGCTCGCCGCCCGACTCGACCATGGGGATGATCCCGGAGTCGCAGGAGATGCGTCGCGCCGCCTGTGCGGAGACGGCGCTGCCGTCCTCGATCTCGGCACCGGACATCGCACCTTCCGGCTCGGTACGCTCCGGCAGGTTTTGGGAAAGCGCTTCCGCGGAAACGTGCACTACGACCTGATGGTGGTCGTCGGCCTTGGCCGGCGGGGCTTCGGGCGAGCCGAGGAGGTGTTCTGCCAGATAGGTGAGCGCGTCGGCTCTTCGGCCATCCGCGCTGTCTTCCACATCCGGGTCGATGATGTCGCAGGCAAGCTGGATCGCCTTCGCCACCAGCGCGCCCTGGTCCGGCAACAGCCGGGCGCGGATGACCCAGCAGCCGTCCTCGTCCGGGGAGCAAGTCACCTTTCGGGCGTCGTAGCTCTTCTTCGCCTCCATCGCGTCCTCTACCTTGCGGTACTTGCGAAAGATGCGCTCGCTCTGGCCGGCGGTGGTGTAGCGAGCAATGTTGAGGAGCGATTCCTCGTTGTCGGGTCGGGCCACGCGGGTGACGGCGCGCACCTTGGAGTAGCTGAGTTCGCCGGCGCGGAAAGCCTCGGTGACAAGCGGCAGCTTCACCAGTGCCTTCGCGGTGCGGATGCGTTCCCTCGCCGCCGCCGGGGCGATGCCGCAGCGGTGATTGAGCCACTGCACGGCGCTGCATCCGAATCGGTCCCAGCAGTTGCGGTCGTCGAGTTCCTGGATGAGGGTGCAGAGCCGGAAGTCGGCGGCGTTGATGTGGCCGCAGAGGTGGACAAGCTGGTCGAGGAGGGCTTCGTCGGTGAGTTCGGCGAGGGCTTCGGAGGCGACGAGGGGCGGGGCTTCGCTGGACATGGCGGGCTCTCGTTAAAGCATGTTTTTACATACAGTATTATATGTCTTTCCCGACTGACCGCAAGGAAATCCTCAATGTTTTGCTGACGAAAATGAGACGCTTCAGTGGAAGTTGCGGGAACGGAATGCTGTTTGGTCCGCGGCCACCATGTCGCCCGAAAGTCCTGCGAGGAGGTGGCTCAGGTTTCGCACTTCGCCGGCGAGGACGTGGATTACCTCGCCCTCGCGTTCCACCACGCCCTTTACGGCGATGAGGCGGGATTGCAGGAGGGCGGGGCGGAAGGCGTGCAGGACTCGGTTCCAGACCACGATGTTGCTGTTGCCGGTTTCGTCTTCCAGGGTCATGAAGACGACGCCGGACGGGCCGCTTGGGCGTTGACGGCAGGTGACGACGCCGGCCACCTCGATGAACTGACCGTTGCGGGAATCCTTGAGTTCCAGGGCGGAGCGGCAGCCTCGGAACTCGCTGGCGGAGCGCAGGAGTGCCATTGGGTGCGGCCCCAGGGTGAGGCCGAGATAGCGGTAGTCCGCAAGCATCTCCTGCCCCACTGCCGGCGCTGCCAGCGCGACCTCGGTGCGATACGGCACCTGCTTGCCGTTTGCGGCCGTCTCCAAGTGCGTGGGGCGCGCGACTCCGGCGGCGTCCCAATGCGCCTGATGGCGATGTCCGCTCAGGCTTTCGAGTGCCCCGGCACGGGCCAGCACCGTCAGTTCCCTGGCTTCGAGGTGTCCTCGTCGTGCCAAATCGTCGATGTCTCGAAACGGCTGCTGCGACTCGATGCGCCGTGCGGCTTCTTCGCGCAGCCCCTTCACTTGCCGCAAGCCGACCCGGATCGCCCCGGACTCGATCCGATAGTCGGAGCCGCTTGCCTGCACATCGGCGCCTCGCACCTCCACCCCGTGCGCCCTCGCATCCTGCACGAGCTGCGACGGCGTATAGAACCCCATCGGCTGGCTGTTGAGGAGCGCACAGCAGAACACCGCTGGATGGTGGCGCTTGAGCCAAGCGGAGACATAGACCAGGAGGGCGAAGCTGGCGGCGTGCGATTCCGGGAAGCCGTATTCGCCGAAGCCCTGGATTTGCCCCCACACCCGCTCGGCGAATTCCTGCTCATAGCCGCGTTCGAGCATCCCCTCGATGAGCTTGCGCTCGTACTTTTCGAGCCCGCCGCGCCGCTTCCACGCCGCCATGGCACGACGCAGGCCGTCTGCCTCCCCCGCCGTGAAGCCGGCGGCCACCATGGCGAGTTCGATCACCTGTTCCTGGAAGATGGGGATGCCGAGAGTGCGTTCGAGCACCCTCTTCACCGCTTCGCTCGAATAGTCCGGCTCCTCCTCGCCTCGGCGCCGGCGCAGATACGGATGCACCATGTTGCCCTGAATGGGCCCCGGCCGGACGATGGCCACCTCGATCACGAGGTCGTAGTAGTTCTCTGGCTTCAGCCGCGGCAGCATCGACATCTGCGCCCGGGACTCCACCTGGAAGACGCCGACGCTGTCGGCCTTTTGCAGCATGGCGTAGGTGGCGGGGTCCTCCGGCGGAATGTGCGCCATGGCCGACGGCGGCTGCCCGAGCATGGCCAACGCCTTGCGAATGGCCGTGAGCATGCCGAGGCCAAGCACGTCCACCTTCAGAAGGCCCAGGGATTCGAGATCGTCCTTGTCCCACTGGATGACGGTGCGATCCTCCATCGCCGCGTTCTCGATGGGCACGAGTTCCGCCAGCGGTCCCGCCGAGATGACGAAGCCGCCCACATGCTGCGAGAGGTGGCGCGGAAAGCCGACGATTGCGCGCACCAGATGCAGGAACTGTCGCACCGGGCGGCTCTTGGGGTCGATTCCGGAGGCGAGGAAGCGCTTGGCGAGCTCGCTCTTGTCGTCCCACCAGGCCATGGATTTCGCCAGCACTTCGAGCAGCGAGGCGTCGAAGTCGAGTGCCTTGCCGACATCGCGGATGGCGCTGCGCAGCCGGTAGGTGATGAGCGTGGCGGCGAGGGCGGCCCGATGGCGGCCGTACTTGGCGTAGATGTACTGGATCACCTCCTCGCGCCGTTCGTGCTCGAAATCCACGTCAATGTCCGGCGGCTCGTTGCGTTCCTTGGAAACGAAGCGCTCGAACAACAGGTGCATCCGCGCCGGATCGACCTCGGTGATGCCCAGGCAATAGCACACGGTGGAATTGGCGGCGGAACCTCGGCCCTGGCAGAGGATGCTGCGGCTGCGGGCGAAGCGGACGATGTCCTCCACCGTGAGGAAGAAGAACTCGTAGCGAAGCTCTGCGATGAGGGCCAGTTCCTTCTCGATCAGCTTCTGAACATGCGCCGGAATCCCGTCGGGCCAGCGCTTGGCCGCGCCCTCTTCGGTGAGCCGCCTGAGCCAAGCGCCCGGGGAGAAGCCCATCGGCACCAACTCGCGGGGGTATTCGTAGCGCAGCTCATTCATGGAGAAGTGGCAGCGCTCGGCAATGGCGACGGCCTCGTCGAGCATCTCCTGCGGATAGATTTCGAGCAGCGTGGACACGGGCTTCAAGTGGCGCTCGCGGTTCTGGTGCAGCCGAGTGCCAAGCTCGTGCACGCTCGACTTCAGTCGCACGGCGGTGAGCACGTCCTGCAGGGGCTTGCGCTCGGCGACGTGCATGACGGCGCCGTTGCTCGCCACCACCTTGACGCCAAGACGGGTTGAGAGCGTGAGGGCACGGGCGGCGCGTTCAAGATCGTCCTGCTCGCGAAAGAGTTCGAGCAGAATCCAGAAATCCTTGCCGCAGCGGCCCTGCACCGCCCTGCCGGCTTCGAGCACGTCCGGGAACGGGCCTGTGCCCGGAATCCACAGTGCCAGGCATTCCTGGGCGATGGCGAGGTCGTCCACCGTCAGTTGGTATTCGCCCTTCGGCGCCCGGCGGCGGGCGCGGGTGATGAGCGTCGAGAGCTGTCCGTAGGCGCTTCGGGTGGGGGCAAGCAAGGCAAGATGGGCGCCGGTTTCCAAATGGAATTCAGCCCCGACGATGAGCTTGATGCCGAGTTCCTGTGCCGCCATGTGCGCCTTGACGACGCCCGAAACAGAGCATTCGTCGGTGATGGCGATGGCGCGATAGCCGAGTGCATGGGCCGCCTGCACTATCTCCTCCGGGTGCGATGCGCCGCGCAGGAAGGAATAGTTGGAAACGGCGTGCAGCTCGGCGAAGGATTCAGGCGAAGTAGCCATGCAGGAACCACCTCTCTTTCTCGTCGCCTCTCTCTTCCCGAAAGAGCCAGCATTGCCGGCCATCCCGTGTCGTGGCGACGAAGTAGTCCCGTGTCACGGCACCATCCCACCAGCCGGTCTCGATGCGTTCGCATTCGCCGAGGAGAGTGAAGTCGTCCCTTCGCACGGGCTCCGGTGTCGGCATGAGCCAAATGGGCCGCACCGGAAGCGTGCCTTGCCGGGGCCGCCCGCCCTTGCCGTGCATCTGCCGCACATGGCGGATGCTCCAAGCCCGTTCCGGGCGGTGATCGTCCACTATCCGGATGCCGTGCAGGGCATCTTCGCCGAGCCTTGCCGCCAGACGGTCCACGAGTTCAAGCGCGGCGGAATCGGCATGAATTCCAGCCCCCGGCGCCTCTGGCAACAGCGGTCGGGTGACGGCCTTGAGGAGCCGCAGAGACTCCGCCCGCAGCGAGATGCTCATCACCTCCGAAGGCGGCCGGAATCCCTCGAAGCTGAGCCGAGTGTGGTCGAACAGCGCCCCGGCATCGCTGCGCGGACGGGCAAATCGCACGGCGAGGGAGGCTTCCTCGCCGTGCAGCGCTGTGAAGGTCCAGACGATCTCGCTGGCGCCCAGACGGCGGGATGCGAGCCAGGACGCCAGTTCGCCAGCCAGCCGCCGAACCGGAAACAGGAGCGCATTGCCGTCCTGCACGGAACTGACGAGATGCACGACCGAGGCGAAGGTTTCGGTCGGCACGAGGAGGTCTTGCGGGTCCGGGACGCGTCCCACAAGCCGGTCCAGATAGGCGAGGAGTTCGGGATCGAAGCGCTGCCCGAGTTCCGCTGCCGGCAACGCAAGCACCTGCCCCAAGCGCATGACCCCCATGTTGGCGAACCGCTCGATCGCATCCAGATCCAAGTGCGTGCAAGCGAGCGGCACGGCCTGCAGCGACGAAGTGCCGGCCCGCGCCAGCACCGAGGCGGCCAGCGGCGTGTCTGCCGTTGCCAGCCGCAGTTCGTGGCCCAACTCCCGATAGAGCGCCTCCACTTCCTCGCAAAGTGCCGCCAAGCCGCCGAACAGGCGCAGGCTGCGACCCACTTCGAGCAGCAATCCATCCGGCTCGGCCAAGCTGACATGGGAGGTAAAGCGCCAGGCAAGTTCGGCCAGGAGGCCAAGGCGGGCATCTTCCGCTGAAGCGTCGCGCCGGCAGCAGACAATGCCCGCGCAGATGCCCACAGCCGTCGCCTGCGAAGAGCCTGGCAAGATGCCAGCCGCCAGGGCGGCATCGTTCAGCGCCAGCACCTTGCCGTCTTCGACGAGCGCGACGGGCACCTCGGCATCGCCGGTCAACCGGCGGATGCACACCTCCAGCTTCAGGCGGGGGAAATGCACGCCCAGCCAACGCTCGTTCGCCATCGGCACGGCTCTTGGGTCAGGCGGATCCGGCGGCCGGCACCAGCGACAGTCTCGGGCGAGGAGAAGCCGGCGGCGCCTCGAGTTCCACCTCGATTCCCTCTACCGGCCAGCCACTCCGACGCTTGCGAATGTCAAGCCGCAGGCGGCTTGCCGGCGGCGCAGGCAAGGACGTGGCCTCGATGCGAAGTTCTGCAGGGGATGCATGGCCGGCAGCCGATGCGGGACGGAACAGCGTCGCCCAAGCACCGCCCTTGCGCGCCGCCAGTTGCAGGCGGCGAATGTCGGCAAAGCGCAGCCGCGACTCGCTCAGCCAGCCGAGTGCCGCACAGCAGGAGGCGGTGGCAAGGGTTTGCTCGAACGCCCACAGCGCTTCGCGATGATCCTTCGGAAAGACCAGCAGCACCTTGCCAAGATCAACGCCGAGCCGCTCAAGCGCCGGCGCATAGGGAACATGCGGCGGATTGACCCAGACGATCCAGCGATTCTCGCTCTCCGAGAGCTGCTTGAGCGCCGGCGCCAGGAGCCTCAGTTCACCAATGCCACTCGCTGCGCAGAGCAGTTCACCGAGGCCGGCACGCGGCCAGCCTCCGTTGAGTTCGTCATCAAGCTCGGGAAAGCCGGTGGCTAGGCAGTCCTCCCCCCGCGAGCGCTGCGAATGCAGCCTCCCCCGACGCAGAAGGTCGGAAAGAAAGCGCACCTCCATGCCTTGTCCTCTGTTCTTTCATACAGGGACAAGGCACTATACATGCGTTTCCGTACAGTATCAAGGCATATCTTTTAGCCGCGGATGAACTCCCGGATCACTTCGCCGGGTCGGTTGCCCGTGTACTGGCCGTTTTCGATCACGACCTTGCCTGCCACCAGCGTTGCATCGTAGCCACGACTCTTGACCACGAGGCGGCCGCCGTTGTGGGGGAAGTCGTTGACGTACTCGGGGTGGCAGGAGGTGAGGTTTTCGTAGTCGATGACGTTGATGTCGGCGTGCCAGCCCTCGCGCAGTTCACCGCGCTCCTTGAGGCCGAGAACCTCGGCCGACTTGCCGGAGATGCGGTGCACCGCCTCCTCGAGCGAGTACACGCCGCGGTCGCGGGTGAGCTCGCCGAGCAGGAAGGTCGGGGAGTCGGCGTCGGTGAACTGGCCGACGTGGGCGCCGGCATCGCCGAGCATCGGCACGACATGCGGCAGGCGCATGTAGTTCCACTGGTTCTCAAGCGCGCCGCCGAAGGCCCACAGGTTCCAAAGTTCCCTGCCTTCCGAGGCGATCAGGCGCTCGACATAGACATCGACCGGATCCTTGCCGGCGTCGTCGGCCAGTTTCTGCAGGTTGCGGTTGTTCTCAAGATCGAAGTCCGGGAATTCGTCGGTGCCCATCGGGTGCAGAATGCGCGCCACCTCGCCGAAGCCGCCGTTTTCCTTCGCTTCCGTCACCAACTTCTCGCGGGTGGCAGGGTCCTTGAGTGCAGCCACCCGGTCGGCTATCGACGGCAGCTTCATCAGTTCCTGCCACGCGGGGGTGCGCAGGAACGCCTGCTGGGCAAGGCCGAAGAAGGAGCCGCTCGGTCGGGTATGGCAGATCCCGGTGACGCGCTTCCCATCGGTGTTGTTGCGCTCGAAGAACTCGGCCCAGCGCGCGACGCCACCGTCGCCATCCGGGCCCGTGCCGCCCGAAAACAGCACCTGGCAGCCGATCTCGGCGCCGGTCTCGAACATCTGTCGTTCGATGTCGTAGCGCGTTCGCATGTCCGGCGCGACCTGGAACATCCCACCGCGACCGCCGGCGTCGACCACGGCTTGCTGAATGGCGCGGGTTTCGCGGGGATCGGCCCAGGTTCCGGGGGTGAGGCGACCGTCCGGGACACGGTGGCCCAAGAAGCGGGAGGTGGAGAAGCCAGCCGCGCCGCCTTCGACGGACTCCTTGACGAGTTCGACGATGCGCTTGAGCTCGCGGTCGTCCGCCTGCACGCCTTCGTCGCAGCTCTTGTCGCCCATGGCCTCGAAGCGAATCGCCGAGTGGCCGCACATGCCCACCACGTTGAGGGTGGGCCTAAGCGACTGCACGCAGTCGAGATATTCGCCGAAGGTGGTCCAGTTCCAAGGCAGGCCGTCCATGATGGCGTCGGCGGCAATGTCCTCCACCGCCTCCATGAGTTCCGCCAGATAGCGCCGGTTGTCCTTGCCGCAGGGCGCGAACGTGACGCCGCAGTTGCCGATCAGCGCCGTGGTGACGCCGTGATAGGAACTCGGCCGCATCTCCGGATCCCAGCCGATCTGGGCATCGAGGTGCGTGTGCAGATCGACGAAGCCCGGCGTGACGATCTTCCCAGTGGCATCGATGGTCTCGGACGCCTCTGCACCCGAAAGATCGCCGATGCGGCTGACGCGCCCGTCGTCGACCGCGACATCGGCCCGCTTTGGCGCTGCGCCGCTGCCGTCAACCACCGTGCCGCCGGAAATGATCAGGGAATGGGCCATGGATTCGCTCCTTGAAGAGGATGGAATGGCAAACCCCCGACTATACCCGATGCGGCGCCCACGCGCCTTCTGGCCCAAACCGCGCGCCAGCGCCGTGCTATGTTGAACGGCAGTCAATCGCATGTGGGAGTCAAGGCGTGGCCGACGAAATGGGCGTTTTCGAGACGATGTACAACTGCCGCGCCATGCGGCGGCTCACGCCAACTCCGGTGCCGGAAGAGACGCTGCTGAAGCTCATCGATGCCGCCAATCAGGCGCCCACCGGTTCCAATGCCCAAGGGGCGCGGTGGATCATCGTCCGCGATGCGGAGCAGCGGGCGAAGCTGGCAGCGCTCAACAAGACGGCGGTGACAGCCTACGCGGCACCGGATTCGGGGCGAGCCGGAGCCCTGCCGCATCAGGACGCGGACAAGCGGGCACGGATGCTGAAGTCGGTGCTGTGGCAGGCCGAGCACATGCAGGACATACCGGCACTGGTCATCGCCTGCTACGAGTTCGAGCGCCCCGTCGCCGCCGGCCAGGCGATGGGCGGCGGCTCCATCTGGCCGGCGGTGCAGAACCTGCTCTTGGCGGCGCGCGCGCTGGGGCTCGGTGCCGCACCCACCACCTTGGGGCTCGCCAATCGGGAAGCGGCGCGTGAGGTGCTGGCGTTGCCGGACAATGTCGAAGCCTTCTGCCTGATTCCGGTGGGGTACCCGATGGGCAAGTTCGGCCCGGTCACCCGGCTGCCCGTGGAACAGACGGTGCATTGGGATCGTTGGGGGTAGGCCGTTGCCCTATGTAAGGCATGACTGATATGGTCTTGCCATATCAAGCGGCGGAAAACCCAGCGGCGGGAACGATGAAAACGACTCTCAATCTCAATGACGAGGTATTGCGGCGCTGCAAGCAGTCGGCCGCACGCAATGGGGTCACGCTCACCCGGTTCGTGGAGGATGCCTTGCGCGCCAAGCTCGCTCCCCAACCGAAACGGCGGTTTCGCTTGCGGCTGCTGACCGTGCAAGGAACGCGGGCGCCGAACGTCGACATCACTGACCGGGACGCTCTATACGATGTGATCGACCGCCGGTGATTGCCGTTGACACCAACGCCCTCGTTTACGCGCATCGAGCCGAGATGGACCTGCACGCCAGTGCGGCGGAGCGCCTCACCGCGTTGGCCGAGGGAGACGAACGCTGGGCCTTGCCAGTCTTCTGTGTCACGGAGTTTCTTCGCGTCGTGACCCATCCGAGGGTCTTCAATCCCCCCTCTACAGTGACCGAAGCTCTGGGCTTCATCGACGAGTTGCTCGCTTCGCCGACTTGTGAGGTCGTCTGTCCGGAGGCCGGGTTCCTGGACCGCCTCGGCGCTGTGATCCGCGAATCGGATGCCCGCGGAAATCTGGTTTTCGATGCCCAGATCGCGGCACTTTGCGGCCAACACGGGATACCGTCGATTCTGACCAACGACCACGACTTCGAACGGTTCCCCCAACTGAACGTCTCGTATCTCCGTTGACACGAACCGTCCCCGACACGTGCCGACCGGCCCGAGCCCTTGTCAGAACGGTATGGGAGAGAGTCAGAGCCCCCGCCGCTCGCGATAGGCGGCCACTTCGCGCCTGATCTCCGGGGCAAAGAGGACGATGCCGACGAGGTTAGGCAGCGCCATCAGCACCAGGGTGACGGCGGAGATCAGCCACACGAGCGAGGTGTCCATGATGGTGGCGAGGAAGAAGGCGAGCACGTAGAACACGCGATACGGCAGCACCGAGGCGGTGCCGAACAGATACGTCATCGAACGGTCTCCGTAGTAGGACCAGGCGATGGCGGTGGAGAAGGCGAACAGCATGAGGCCCACCGTGACCGCGTATTGGCCGTAGTCGCCGATGAAGGAGCGCTTGAACGCCTCCGCCGTCAGCGGCACCGAGTGCAGGAGCGACCTGCCCTGCAACGAAACGTCGGTCGCCAGTTCCCCATCGACGAGACGGATTTCTCCGGTGTAGGGCACGCCGTCCTGATGGAAGCGCACGTCCTCGGCGACCGAGCGGTTGTGCAGCACGGTCACGACGCCAGCCTCCGTCAAGCGCCCATCGACCACCGCAAACGTGCCGGACGCCGGCATCACCGCACTCGCTTCGCCGCCCCCAAGGTGCCGATAGAGCGCATCGACGTGCTCCGCGTCCTGGTCCGACCAGGCACCCGCGACGAACTGCGTGTCGAAGGAAGCGAACTCGGTGTCGAACTTCTCCTGCCATACCCCGCTCGCCAGGATCACGAGACCCGTCAGCGTGCAAATCACCAGGGTGTCGAGGAACGGCTCGAGCAGGGACACCATGCCCTCCGAAACCGGCTCGTCGGTCTTCGCCGAGGCGTGGGCAATGGGCGCGGAGCCCTGTCCCGCCTCGTTCGAGAACAGCCCCCGGTTGACTCCCTTGGTGAAGGCATAGGCGAACGATGCGCCGAGAAACCCACCCGCCGCCGCGCTGCCACTGAAGGCGTTGCTGAAGACGGCAGCGAAGGACGGAATGATGGCATCGGCGTTGGTCACAATCACTGCCGTCGCGCCGAGCGCATAGATGACGCCCATGGTGGGCACGATGGCCGTCGCCACCGTCGCAATGCGGCGAATGCCGCCGATGATGACGAGGCCCAGCAGGATCGCCAGCGCCCCGCCGCTCGCCCACGGCGGGATGCCGAACGACGTTTCAAGCCCCGACGCCATGTTGTTGCTCTGCGGCATGTTGCCCGAGCCCAAGGTGCTGAACACCGTCGCCACGGCGAACAGCACCGCCATGCCCTTGGCGGCCCACTTCCAGCGTTCGCCGAAGCGAGCCCCCAAACCCCGCTCCATGTAGTACATGGGACCGCCGGCGATCTGCCCGCGGTCGTCGGTGATGCGGTACTTGTGGGAGATCGTCACCTCGACGAACTTGGTGGCCATGCCGAGGAAGGCCGTCATCCACATCCAGAACAGGGCCGCCGGACCGCCGAGGTGCAGCGCCAGCGCCACGCCGCCGATGTTGCCGGTGCCAACCGTGCCGGAGAGTGCCGTCGAGAGGGCTTGCAGGTGGCTGGTGTCGCCGGGCGCGTCCGCACTGGTTTCGCGGCCGAGCAGCACGCGCCACGCATGGCGAAAGAAGCGAACCTGAGGCAGACCAAGATAGACCGTGAACAGGAGGCCCACGCCCAACAGCACGAAGGGGAACCAAGGCGAACTGCCGAGCAACCCGTCGAGTGTGTTGAGGATTCCGCTCAGCGCATCCATCAGTGGGTCTCTCGTCTCATCGCACCGCCTCTCGCATGGTCACGAACTCCTCGGCCGCCGTGGGATGAATGCCTACCGTGGCGTCGAACTGCTTCTTGGTGGCGCCGGCGACGATGGCGACGGCAAGGCCCTGGATGACCTCGCCGGCGTCCGGCCCGCACATGTGCGCGGCCACAACCGCATCGCTTTCGCCATCCACCAAGAGCTTCATCATGGTGCGTTCGGCGCGACCGGAGAGGGTGTGCTTCATGGGTCGGAAGCTCGATTCGAACACTCTAAGCCCCGGGTAGTGCCGCCTCGCCTCCTCCTCCGTCGGCCCCACCGTGCCGATGTTGGGCTGGCAGAAGATGGCGGTGGGCACGTTGGCGTAGTCCACGGAACGCGACTCGCCGTTGTAGAGGTTGCCGGCGATGCACATGCCCTCGGCGATGGCCACCGGCGTCAGTTGCATGCGATCGATCACGTCGCCAATGGCGTGGATGTGCGGGACGTTGGTGCGGTACTCGTGGTCCACCGGGATTGCGCCGGACTCGGCGAGCTGCACGCCAGCCGCCTCGAGGCCGAGTCCCGCGGTGTTGGGGGCACGTCCTGTCGCAACCATCACGAGGTCGGAAGCGTGGCTGGAGCCATCCTCAAAGGTGGTCACGAACTCGTCGCCGTGGCGGTCCAAGCGGGCGATGTGCGAATTGAGCGACACCTCCACGCCTTTGGCGCGGATTTCGTCCAGCACGAACCGCCGGATGCCTTCGTCGAAGCCACGCAGGAACAGCTCGCCGCGATAGGAGAGCCGCGTCTCGGCACCGAGGCCCCGAAAGATGCCGGCAAACTCTACCGCGATGTAACCGCCGCCGACCACCAGCACCCGCTGTGGAAACTCGCCCAGATAGAACGCCTCGTTGGACGTGATGGCATGCTCGACGCCCGGAAACGGTGGCAGCACCGGCCAGCTTCCGGTGGCCACGAGAATGCGCTCCGCCGTTACCTCCCGACCGTCCACGTCGATGGTGTGAGGCCCCGTCAGCCGCGCCCGCGCCTCGATCACCTCGACGCCCGGACCCGTGAGAAGATTGCGGTAGATGCCGTTCAGGCGCTCGATTTCCCGAGTCTTGTTGTCGCGCAGCACCGGCCAGTCGAACGTCGGCGCGCCGCCGTTCCAGCCGAAGCCCGCCGCGTCCTCGAAGTCCTCTGCAAAGTGCGCCCCATAGACGAACAGTTTCTTCGGCACGCAGCCGACGTTGACGCAGGTGCCGCCGAGATAGCGCTCCTCGGCGATGGCGACGCGGGCACCGTAGGCCGCCGACATGCGGGCAGCGCGCACGCCGCCGGAGCCGGCGCCGATGACAAAGAGATCAAAGTCGTAGTCGGCCAAGCGTTCCCCATCCCCAGCAGGCTTGCCCCAAGCTAGGTGCCCGCACCGTAGAAACTCTATCGGACGTGCCCCCGTTTGCGGGAGACCATCGCAGTTTTCGCGCTAGCGAAAACTGCCAAAGCGCCGCGAAGCGGCGCTCGCGGAGCCTAACGGCAAAGCTCGGCGCTGCAAAGCGCGACGACGCGAACGCACCGTGCAGGCGGTTAGAATCCACCGCACACCCCCTGTTTTAGCGATCCATGCGAGTCACCATCTTCGGCGCGGCCTATGTCGGCCTCGTCACCGGCGCCTGCTTTGCCGAACGCGGCAACGATGTCGTGTGCGTGGACATAGACGATGCCAAGGTCGCCATGCTGAAGCGTGGCGACGTGCCGATGTTCGAGCCGGGACTCGAAGAGCTCGTCCGTGCCAACCTAGGTGCCGGGCGCCTACGGTTCACCACCGACGCCGAGGAGGGTGTCGAGCATGGCGAGGTGATCTTCATTGCCGTCGGCACGCCGCCCGGAGAGGACGGCTCCGCCGACATGAGCCAGGCGTTGTCTGTGGCGCTCGCCATCGGCGAGTCCATGAACGAGACGAAGGTGGTCGTGAACAAGTCCACGGTGCCGGTGGGGGCGGCAGATCAGGTGCGCGACACGGTTCGCGGGGAACTTGCCAAGCGGCGACGGGAAATCCCCTTTAGCGTGGCGTCGAACCCGGAGTTCCTCAAGGAAGGCAGCGCCGTGGCCGACTTCATGAAGCCGGACCGCATCGTCATCGGCAGCGACGACGCCAAGGCACGGGAGCTCCTCGAACGGCTCTACGCGCCTTTCAACCGCAACCACGACCGCATCGTCCACATGGACCTGCCGTCGGCAGAACTCACCAAGTATGCCGCCAACGTCATGCTCGCCACTCGCATCAGCCTGATGAACGAACTCGCGGGTCTCGCGGACCGGCTCGGTGCCGATGTCGAGGCGGTGCGGCGCGGGATCGGCATGGACCCGCGCATCGGCTTCCACTTCATCTACGCCGGCTGCGGCTATGGCGGCTCCTGCTTCCCCAAGGACGTGCGGGCGCTGATCGGCATGGGCCGGGAGGTCGGCTATGACACCGCCATCGCGCGTGGTGTGGACGACGTCAACCGGCGCCAGCATCAGGTTCTGGCGGAACGCATCCGAGGCTACTTCGGCGGCAATCTCGCCGGCCGCACCATCGCCCTGTGGGGGCTTTCGTTCAAGCCCAACACCGACGACATGCGGGAAGCGCCAAGCTGCGCCTTGATGGAAGGCATCTGGGCCGCCGGCGGCCGCGTGCGTGCCTACGACCCACGGGCAATGCACCAGGCGCAGGCGACCTACGGTGACCGAGAGGAGCTCACGCTCTGCGAGCGGCGCGAGGGAGCCCTCGATGGCGCCGACGCCCTGGCCGTGGTGACCGAGTGGAACGAGTTCCACAGCCCCGACTTCGACGAGATCAAGGCGCGGCTCAAGACGCCGGCGATCTTCGACGGCCGCAATCTCTATTCGCCGGAGGCCATGCGGGCGCTGGGATTCGATCACATCGCCATCGGCCGCCCGCCGGTGTATGCACACAGCCAAGGAGACAAGAGGGAGGCGTGATGGCGGATTCGGCGCAAGGGCGACTGCAGGGCAAGGCGGCGTTCATCACCGGCGCCGCCAGCGGCATGGGCGCGGCGACGGCGCGGCTGTTCGTGGCCGAAGGCGCCAACGTGACCATCGCCGACCTCAACGAGGAAGCTGGCGATGCCCTGGCCGCCGAACTCGGTCCTCGCGCCCGCTTCGAGCGCGTGAACGTGACCATCGAGAGCGAGGTGCAGGGCGCCATCGAGGGTGCCGCGGATGCTTGGGGCCGACTCGACTGCATTTTCAACAACGCCGGCTTCGGCGGTGCCCTCGGACCCATCGACGAAACATCGGTCGAGGATTTCGACATCACCTTCGACGTGCTGCTGAAGGGGGTCTTCCTCGGCATCAAACACGCCGCCCCGATCATGAAGCGGCAGGGCTCCGGTTCCATCGTCAGCACCGCCTCCATCGCCGGTCTCGAAGCCGGCTGGGCGCCGCATCTGTACAGCACGGCAAAGTCCGCGGTCATCGCCCTGACCCGGACGGTCGCGCTGGAAATGGCCGAGTGGCAGGTACGCGTGAACTGCATCTGCCCCGGACTCATCGCGACGCCCCTGGCAGTGGGGCGCGGATTCACCGACGAGGCGCAACGCAACTTCCGCGCCGACATGGCCGGCCAACAACCGCTGAATCGCGTTGGCGAGCCAGACGACATCGCCCGCTGCGCGCTGTGGCTCGCAAGCGACGATTCCGAATTCGTGACCGGGCAAGCGCACGTGGTCGATGGCGGCATCACCGCCGGCAGGCCGTGGCGACGGCAGGCGTCCTGGATGACCCGAAACCGACCCATCACGGTCTATCGCCCGCCTGGGCGATAGCAACAGCAAGCGTAAGGAGAGCGAACATGAAGCTCGGTGTGGTATTCCCGCAAACGGAAATCGGCGCGGACCCGGATGGCGTCGCCGCCTTCGCCCGCGCCGCCGAGGAGTGCGGCTACGATCACCTCATCGCCTACGACCATGTGCTCGGCGCGAACAGGGCGAGCCGGCCGGATTGGTCTGGCCCCTACACCTCAGAGAGCCTGTTCCACGAACCCTTCGTGCTGTTCGGCTATCTCGGCGGCATCACCGAGAAGCTCGAGCTCGTCACCGCGGTCATCATCCTCGGCCAGCGTCAGACGGCACTCGTGGCGAAACAGGCCGCCTGCGTCGACGTACTCACCGGCGGCCGGCTGCGGCTCGGCATCGGCACCGGCTGGAACGCCGTGGAATACGAAGC
>VXPR01000520.1:9069-20685 GCA_009839405.1 Gammaproteobacteria bacterium | reverse complement strand
GTCTTGTCGTTGGCGACGAAGAGATCGACAAGGCCGTCGTCGTTGAAGTCGGCAGCACCGAGGCCGAGGCCATTGCCGCGACCCTGGGCGAGCCCGGCCGAGACGCTGACGTCGGTGAAGGTGCCGTCGCCATCGTTGCGAAAGAGGCGATCCATGGCCGGCGCCGCGTAGGTGGTGGGAGCGCAGTAGGTGGGGCTGCCGCGCGAATGGCAGTCCTTCTCGATGGCGAGGGACCAGTCGATGTAGTTGACGAGGAAGAGATCGAGGTCGCCGTCGGCATCGAGGTCCAGGAACGCGGCCGCTGTGCCCCAACCCGGGTCGTCGACGCCGGCTACACCGGCGACATCATCGAAATGTCCCGCGCCGTCGTTGCGCAGAAGGGCATTGGCGCCGACATTGGTGACGTAAAGGTCGACGTCGCCGTCGCCGTCGTAGTCGCCGGCGGCAACGCCCATGCCGTAGCCGCGCTCCGCCTGCGGCCGAGGCTCGAAGCGGCCGTCCCCGCGGTTCACGAACAGCGTGTCGCCGGGCGCATCGGCGTTGCTTCCATCGAGCCGCCAACCGGCCTGCACAAGATACGCATCGAGATCCCCGTCCCCATCCACATCCGCCAACGCCGCGCCGCCGCCGACGATTTCCGGCAACAGCGGCAGGGCGCCGGGGACGTAGCCGGAGCGATGCGTGAATTCGAGCCCGCGCTCGGCCGCTTCGTCGACAAACCAGGGCGCGGCTGGTTCGGCATCGGAATTGTCGTCCGGTGCGCAAGCCGCCAGCGGCGGCAACAGCAGAAGCGCGACGAGCATCGATGTGGGGCAGCCGGCAGCCCGCCCTGCTCCCCGGCGCTGGCAGTGCATCACGACGACTCGCTTGTGAAGAGAGCCTCGATGCGCCGCCGCGCACTTGCGATGTCCGCCGAGGCTGCACCGAGGCGTTCTGCGTCGTCGAGCGCGCCGCGTGCCTCGTCGTGGCGGCCAGCCTCGGCGAGACTGCGCGCGAGCGCGAGGTGGGCGCGAGCGAGCCGGGGTGCGAGGCTCACAGCCTGCTGAAAGTGGCCAATCGCATTCCCCCAACGCCCCCTACTGCCTTCAACAACCCCGGCGCGATACATCATCGAGGCGGTCTGTACGCCCTCCGCCAGCGCGGTTGCCACTGCGGCAAGGGCGTCATCGTGTCGCTGCTGCCCGATCAGCACGAGCACCTTTCTTTCGTGCGCCGGCGCAAAGGCGGGCTGCAGCGACAGAGCCCGATCGAGGTGCATGAGCGCCGTTCGCGTGTCGCCGCGCTCCTCGTATGCCACTGCCGCGTTGAAGTGAAAGAGATAGTAGTCGTCGTGCAGCCGGAGCCCTTCTTGCAGCGTCTCCATCGCAGTTGCCGGTTTGCCGGTGGCGGCATAGGCGATGGCGAGGTTGTTGAGCAGCGTGCGATCTTCTGGACGCTGCTTGCGCAATGGCTCAAGTATGTCGAGTGCAGCCTCGGCATCGCCCCGACTGAGTACGCCCTCCGCCTGACGCAGGCGCCCATCGAAGCCGCGCACCAGATCATCGAGCTGCGCCCGGCGCGGGTCCGCCCATTCGAGTGCGGTGGCCGCAGGCTCGACACTTGGGAAGTCAGCTTCCTTGCCAAGGGCGCGGCCGCTGTTCGCCAGCAGCCGGAGAACGGCTGGATGCGGTGCGCTCTCGGCAAGACTCGACAGCAGCCCATGCGCGGCCTCGGCGGCGCCTTGCGCGAGCAGGGCACGTGCCAATCCAGCCTCGGCGGCGACCCGAGTGGACTCGTCCGGCGCAAGCTCGAGCGCTCGCCGGAAGGCTTCGTTCGCCCCGCTTGCGCGGCCTAGGTCCAAGAGCCAAGTGCCGCGCCACAGCCACGCCGGCGCGTAGTCGCCGTCGATTGCCAAAGCGCGGCCGAGGTCTTCAATGGCGCGCTCGTAGTTGCCTTGATGGGCCAGCAACAGCGCGCGTAGGTAAGGCCAGAGAAACTCGTCCGAGTCGAGCTCCGCCGCCTGCGAGTAGCTTGCAATGGCGGCCTCGTCGAACCCATTCGCGTCGTAGGCCATCGCCAACCGACCACGGAGGGCCCCGGACTGTGCGTCCGCGACGGCATCGTCTACGCGTTCCCGCACGAAGGCCGCAAGTTCAGCATCGTCTGAATCGACGCCCGCCACCACCGGCGGTCCAACACTCGCGCGATCCGAGCAGGCGGACAGCGCCAACAATGCGCCGAGTACCGCAAGCCGGGTCAGTAGTGGTAGCGGCACTGGACGATCAGACAACGGCGACCTTCCACCTTGTAAACCAGGCGGTGCTCTTTGGTGATCCGTCGTGACCAACAGCCAGCGAGGTCGTGCTTGAGGGCCTCGGGCTTGCCGATGCCCTCGGTTGGATGACGCAGGCAGTCGGCGATCAGGCGTGTGAACCGTCGCGCCGTCGCCGGGTCGTTGTCCACCCAATGCTGGTAGTCTGCCCAAGCTTGGCGCGAGAAGGCGACGGCGTGGTCGGCCGACTTGTCGGTCAAGACCGCGCTTCGATCCGGTCGTCGACGACTCGCGCCTCGACGACCTCGCCGTCGTCGATCTCCGCCAGCGCCGCACGAATCCGCTCCGCATTGCGCGGCGAGCGCAGCAGATGGAAGGTCTCCATCAGGGCATCAAACTCGGACTTGGCGATCATCATCACGGGCTCACTCTTGCTTCGCGTGACAACGACCGCGATGCGGTCCTCGACCACGGTATCCATCAGCGACTTGAGCTTCTGGCGCGCTTCCGTGTAGTTGACGACGTGTTCCATGTCGTGGACTCATCTGGGTGCGTACAATTTATTGTACAACAGGTGTTCTGTTCATGGAGCCCATTGGCGGCACCTCCCGGTTTGTGTAGGCAAGCCCGTGGCTGATAGGCTTCGCGGCTTTCGCCTAGGCGATCACCGGGGATCAGGGGACACATGAACGGTTACGACTTGGTTGCGCGCTGCCTGAAGGCCGAAGGTGTGGAGTGGATGCCGTGCTTTCCGGCCAATCCGCTCATCGAGGCCTGTGCCAAGGTGGACATCCGGCCGCTGGTGTTCCGGCAGGAGCGGGGCGGCATCAATGCCGCCGATGGCTTCAGTCGGCAGCGGCGCGGCGAGACGGTGGGCGTGTTCGCATCGCAGTCGGGGCCTGGCGTTGAGAACTCGTTCGGCGGCATTGCCCAGGCTTGGGGCGAGGCGGTGCCGATGGTGTACCTGCCCGGCGGGCATGGCCTCGGCGGCTATGACGTACAACCGAACTTCCACGCCGCCCGCAGCTACGAGACGGTGACCAAGCTCGCCATCTCCATCGACCGGCCGGATCGCATCACCACGCAGATTCGGCGTGCGTTTCACACGGCGAAGCAAGGCCGACCGGGCCCCGTGCTGGTGGAACTGCACGGTGACGTGCTCGGGCGGGATGCCCCGGAGGGGGCGGCGGAGGCATACCGGCCGTCCAAGACCATGCGCTACGCACCGAGCGCAAGCGACGTCAAGGATGCGCTGAAGGCGCTGCTCGGGGCGAGCAATCCAGTGATCTGGGCGGGGCAGGGCGTGCTCTATTCGGGTGCCACCGAAGAGCTCAAGACGTTCGCGGAACTCGCGCAGATTCCCGTCATCACCACCATGCAGGGCAAGAGCGCCTTCCCGGACGACCATCCGCTCGCGCTCGGCAGCGCCAACCGGACGGCTCCCAAGGGCGTGTGGAAGTGGCTCGGTGCCTCCGACGTGGTGTTCGCCATCGGCTCGGCGCTCACCCGCACCACCTTTGGCATTGCCATTCCGGACGGCAAGTTCATGATTCAGTCCACGGTGTCGCCTGAGGACATCAACAAGGACTACGCCATTGACATCGGCCTCGTTGGCGATGCCAAGCTCACCCTCGAGATGATGATCGAAGAGCTCAAGGCGACGGTGGGCCAGGGCGGCCGCGCCACGGCGCAGGAGACGCTCACGGACATCCGCACCACCCGCCAGGAGTGGCTGGCCGACTGGGCACCGCTGTTGAACTCCGACG
Source organism: Gammaproteobacteria bacterium (assembly GCA_009839405.1). GTDB lineage: Bacteria > Pseudomonadota > Gammaproteobacteria > Pseudomonadales > Azotimanducaceae > VXYL01. The sequence continues at coordinate 16,668 of VXPR01000520.1, read as the reverse complement.
AGACGCCAATCAACCCCTATCGGGTCATCAACGAGATCAACCAGGCGGTGGACCATGCCGATACCGTCGTCACGCACGACGCCGGCAACCCGCGCGACCAGATCATGCCGTTCTACAAGGCGGCGGCGCCCTTGGGCTACATCGGCTGGGGCAAGACGACGCACCTGGGCTACGGCATCCCGCTGGCGATGGGCGCGAAGGTGGCGGACCCCTCGAAGTTCTGCATGAACTTCATGGGTGACCTTGCTTTTGGCCACACCGGGCTTGAGATCGAGACCGCCGTGCGCGGGGAGATCCCCATCACCACGGTGGTGATCAACAACCGCACCATGGGCGGCTACGACAAGTCGATGCCGACCGCCATGCAGCGCTACGGTGCTGGCAATCAGTCTGGGGACTACGCCGGCGTTGCCAAGGCGCTTGGCGCCAAGGCCATTCATGTCAACAAGGTGGACGAGCTCGCCCCGGCGCTCAAGGCCGCACGCCGCGCCAACGACGAGGGCGAGGTGTGCGTGATCGAGGTGGCGACGCGGCAGGACACGCGGTTTTCGCAATACACGGATTTGCTGCGACCCTGATCGCCAAGCGCGGCACCGTTTTTTCTGCACCGGATCGGTGCAATGGATCGCGGGAGCGAACCGGCGTGGTGCGAACGGTCCGTGCGAACGGCGCCTCGGAGGGAAGGCACGCTGCCTTGCCTCGCGGCTCGGCTGGGGTGGATTCCGAGCCAATTGACGCATGCGCCCGAACGGTGCATCGTTCCGCGCGCCCGCGCGCCAAGACGGGGTGCGACGGCGTGCACGCAGTCGGCAGTCAAATGGCGCGCATGTTGCATGGATGCGCGGCTTGAGACGTGGGGCGTCCGGTTCCGCGTTAGGGCAACCAAACCAAACCATGTGTTCGATGAACGGAAAGGAGCAAGGGCACTTACATGAGCAAGAGCAAGTTGGAGTACATTTGGCTCGACGGCAACAGGCCGACGCAGAGTCTGCGCGGCAAAACGCGGGTGGAGACGGACTTCGGCGGCACGCTGGAGGACTGCCCGGTGTGGTCGTTCGACGGCAGTTCCACGCAGCAGGCGGACGGCAGCTCGTCGGACTGCCTGCTGAAGCCGGTGGCGATCTTTCCTGACCCCTGCCGCAAGAACGCCTACCTCGTGATGACCGAGGTGTTGAACGCCGACGGTACGCCGCACGAGTCGAACGGCCGTGCCACCATCGAGGACGACGACGACGATTTCTGGTTTGGCTTCGAGCAGGAGTACTTCCTGTGGGACACCCAGACCAACCTGCCGCCCGGCTTCCCCGCTGGCGGCTATCCGCCGCCGCAAGGCCCGTACTACTGCTCGGTGGGCGGCGCCAACGCCTTTGGCCGCAACATCATCGAGGAGCATCTCGACGCTTGCCTTGAGGCTGGCATCAATGTCGAGGGCATCAACGGCGAAGTTGCCGCTGGCCAATGGGAGTTTCAGGTGTTCGCCAAGGGCGCAGCCCGTGCCGGCGACGAGACGTGGATCGCCCGCTACATTCTGGAGCGCGTCGCCGAGGAGCACGGCTATGCCATCAACTGGCATCCGAAGCCGCTCGGCGACACCGACTGGAACGGTTCTGGCATGCACGCCAACTTCTCCAACGGCCCCATGCGCGACTCCGGCGAGGAGGGCACGTTCACGAAGATCTGCGAGCACTTCGGCGACCACATCGATCGCCACATCGTGGTCTACGGCGCCGACAACAGCAAGCGCCTCACCGGCGCGCACGAGACCCAGTCGATCGACAAGTTCAACTACGGCGTCTCGGACCGCGGCGCATCCATCCGCATCCCCATCGCCACCATCGACGATGGCTGGAAGGGCCGGCTGGAAGACCGACGACCGGCCTCCAATGCCGACCCCTACAAGGTCGCGGCCGCCATCGTCAAGACGACCAAGGAAGCGCTGGCGTAACTCCGCTTGCGGGAACGGGCTGGCAGCGGGCATGGTGCAAGCTGCCAGCCGCGCGCGCTGATGCGCCAAAGGACGCGTGACACGACAGTAGTCAAGGCCGAGCTAGCGTGAAGCCCATTGCCGTCACGATGGGCGATGCCAGTGGTGTCGGGCCGGAGATTCTCCTGCGCCGCTTTGCCGATGGCCTGCTCGGCGAGGGTGCGGTTGCCTATGGCGATGCGGCGATCCTTGCGCGGGGGGCCGAGCTGCTCAGGCTGCACATCCCCTTGCATGTGGTGGCCTCACCCGGCGAGGCTCGGCCCGGCTGCCTCAATGTAGTCGACGTCGGCGCGCTCTCGGCCGCAGATCTGACGCCAGGCGAACTGAATGCGAAGGCGGGTGCAGCGGCCCTGCGCTACGTCGAGCGTGCCACCCAAGATGCCTTGGCAGGCGAAGTCGCCGCCGTCGTCACGCTGCCCATGAACAAGGAGGCGACCGGGCAAACCCATCCGGGCTTCATCGGCCACACCGAGACCATCGCATCGCTCTGTGGCACGGACGACTACGCGATGATGCTCGCGACCGAGGATGTCGCCGTCACGCACGTGAGCACCCACGTCTCCTTGGTAGAGGCCATCACCCGCGTGACCCCCGCCCGGATCGGCACGGTAATCGGCCTGACGCACCAAGCGCTCGCACGGTTCCTGCCCCGTCCGCGCATCGCCGTGTGCGGCCTCAATCCGCCCGCCGGCGAAAACGGCCTCATGGGCACGGAAGACCGCGACATCATCGCCCCCGCCATCGCCCGGGCGCGATCCTCGGGCCTCGAAGTGACGGGCCCTCACCCTGCCGACACCGTCTTCTACCAAGCCATCCGCAACGACGCCCATGACGCGATCGTTTGCATGTACCACGACCAGGGCCACGCCCCCATGAAGCTCATCGGCTTCGAGAGCGGCGTCAACGTCACCATCGGCCTGCCCATCGTCCGCACTTCCGTGGACCACGGCACCGCCTTCGACATCGCCTGGCAGGGCAAGGCGTTCACCGACTCGCTGGGGCACGCCCTGAACTACGCGAGAAAGCTGACCGGCACAGCAACGTAGAGCAAGGCTCCCGCGCGCAACCGTTGCCGCGAGCGCCGGCAACCGCCAACATGCGGCCATGCTGCACACCCTCGCCATCGCCAACTACCGTTCCCTGCGTGATGTAGTGCTGCCGCTCGAGCGCATGAATCTCGTCACCGGCGCCAACGGCAGCGGCAAGTCCAATCTCTACCGGGCGCTGCGCCTGTTGTCCGAGACCGCGTTCGGCGGGGGGGTGCAGGCCATCGGCCGCGAGGGTGGTCTGAGTTCGGTGCTTTGGGCCGGTCCGGAGCAGTTCGCGAAATCTGTAAAGCGGGGCGAACACCCGGTGCAAGGCGGCCCGCGAAGGGACCCGGTGAACCTGCGGCTCGGCTTCGGCGGCGACGACTTCAGCTACTCGATCGAGTACGGCCTGCCGGTGCCGGTGCCGCGAACGATGTTCGGCAAGGACCCGGAGATCAAGCGCGAGGTCATCTGGCACGGCGACGCCTGGCACGAACGCCGCGCCTTGGTGGATCGCAAAGGCGGACTCGTGCGCAGCCGCGACGAAAACGGCACATGGCAGGTAGTGGAGCAGCATCTGCCCACCTTCGACAGCATGGTGTCGCGCATTGCCGACCCTGAGCGCGCACCGGAGGCGGTGCTGCTGCGCGAGCAGGTTCGCTCGTGGCGCTTCTACGACCATTTCCGCACCGATGCGGACGCTCCGGCGCGACATGCGCGCATCGGCGTGCGCACGCCCGTGATGAGCAACGACGGCCACGATCTCGCCGCGGCCTGGCGAACGATCATGGAAATCGGCGATGCCGATGCCCTGGCGGCGGCTGTCGAGGACGCCTTTCCCGGTGCCGAGGTGGAGGTGGAGGAGCAAGCCGACACCTTCCAGCTCCTGTTTCGCCAGCATGGGCTGCTGCGGCCGCTGTCCCAGGCGGAGCTGTCGGACGGCACGCTGCGCTACCTGCTGTGGATCGCTGCCTTGCTGACGCCGCGCCCGCCGTCGCTGATGGTGCTGAACGAGCCCGAGACCAGCATCCACCCAGAGCTGTTGCCGGCCTTGGCGCGTCTGATGCGCCACTCCGCGACCGAGACGCAAGTGTGGGTGACATCGCACGCGGCGGCGCTTGTGGAGGCGCTCACGGAGTCTGGCGAGTGCAACCACATCGAACTCGACAAGGACATGGGCGAGACGACCTTGAGCAACTTCGCCCCGCTGGAGCTGCCCCCTTGGCGCTGGCCACCGCGTTAGCGTTAGAGTGCGCCCCTTTGGCTCAAGGCACGGGGGCAGGGGAATGATCATCGTCAACGGAAGGATCGAGACCACCGCGGACAACATCGCACACCTCAAGGCGGCGATTGCGGCGATGGAGACGGCGAGTCGCGCCGAGGATGGCTGCGACGACTACACGTTCTCGGTGGAACTCAACGATCCGAACGTGATCCGCATCACGGAAAAGTGGCGCGACATGGAGGCGCTCGCCGCCCACTTCGTCAGCCCGCACATGGCAGAGTTCCAGAAGGCCATGCGCGAACGGCCGGGCAAGGGCGGAGGTGTGGCGTTCTACGAGGCGACGGAAGTGGAGCCCCCACGCTAGCCGAGCCCGCGCGCCGGATTGGGGGGCGGGCGTACCTTCCATGGAACGAATCGCGCAACCCTGCGATCCTAGGCCGCTTTCTTTGTAGGGGACGGGCTTGTCCCGTCTCGTGCTTGACTGGTTCCCGTGCGAGGCGGCTGCTCAGTAAATCCCCGCCTCGAGCCCTGCGGCCAGCGCCATGCCTAGGTCCCGGCAGGCTTGGAGGTGTTCCGGCAGCACCGCACCTTGGGCGATGACTGGTTCCTGCACTTCGCTCAAGGGGTAGCCGCCGATGATGCGGCGCATGGCGCGGAGCGCGCCGGAACCGTCGTTGCCGGCGCTGATGAAGATGCCGCAGGGCAAGGGCGCGATTCTGCCTTCCACGGGATAGAAGGTGCGGTCCAGGAAGTCCTTCATTGCCCCGGACATGTAGCCGAAATTCTCCGGCGTGCCGAGGAGCACACCGTTCGCCCACAGCAAGTCGTCTGGGCCCGCGTCCCTAGCCATGAGAAAGCGCGTCTCAACCTCCTCGATCAGCGAGTCGGTGGCACCGTCGCGGACCGCGCCGGCCATGGCTCGGGTGTTGCCGGTCTGCGTGTGATAGACGATGAGCAGGTGCTTGATGTGGGCGAGCCCTATACTGCCAACGATGAAAGATAGCCCGCTTCGTCGTTCGCTGCCGTGACCGTCGATCTCGCCGCCATTCAGAGCGCCAGAAAGCGCATCGCCGAGCATGTGGCGGTCACTCCCTTGGCGCCGTCGCGCACGCTCTCGGCGTTGACGAAGCGCGAGCTCGTGCTGAAGTTCGAGAACCTGCAGTTCACGGCGTCGTTCAAGGAACGCGGTGCACTCAACCGGCTTTGCCTCCTGTCCGAAGATGAGCGAAAACGGGGTGTCGTCGCAATGTCAGCCGGCAATCACGCTCAGGCGCTGGCCTATCACGGCGGCCGGCTCGATGTGCCGGTCACCATCGTCATGCCCAAGAACACGCCGAACGCCAAGGTGCGCCAGACCAGCGTCTTCGGTGCCGAGGTGCTGCTGCGCGGCGACACCTTCGCGGCGACGCTTGCGGTCACGCAGGAACTCGCGGCGAAGCGAGGCGCGACGCTAATCCATCCATTTGACGACGAGGCCGTGATCGCTGGGCAAGGCACATTGGGGCTTGAACTCCTCGAACAGGCACCGGACCTTCACACCATCGTCGTCCCCGTCGGCGGCGGGGGCCTCATCGCCGGAGTCGCGGTAGCCGTGCGCAGCATTCGCCCGGACATCCGCATCGTCGGCGTTCAGACCGAACGCTTCGCCGCCGTGCATGACGCACTGCAAGGCAATGAGTCTCGAACGACCCGACCAGGGACGGTGGCAGAAGGCATCGCCGTCGAAACGCCTGGAAGCATCACGTTGCCCATCATCCGCGAGCACGTGGACCGCGTAGTGACGGTGACCGAGCCCGAGATCGAGGATGCCGTGTTTGCCTTGCTGGAGGTGGAGAAGACGGTCACCGAAGGCGCCGGCGCCTGCCCATTGGCGGCGGTGAAGGCCTACCCGGACATTGGCGCTGGCGGAGTCACCGCGCTGGTACTGACCGGCGGCAACATCGACATGATGATCCTGTCCTCCATCCTGCAACGCGGCCTCGTCCGCACTCGCCGTCTCGTCCGCATCAAGGTGGAGGCGCCCGACGTACCCGGCGCGATGGCAGACCTGACCCGAATCCTGGGCGACCTCGACAGCAACATCGTCGACATCGCGCACCAACGCGCCTTCGCTGCCGCCACGGTGCGCACGACGGCCATCGAGTTCGTGCTGCAGATGAGGGGTAAAGAGCAGGTGGAGGCCGTGCTGGATTCCCTGCGCGGCGCCGGCTATGACGCCGCGGAGAGCTAAGAGGCCCCAGCAACGGTGGTAGTGTGCACTTTCCTGTCACTCCCCCCTCGAGGGGGAGTCGAGAAAAGCGTCCGCGCTTTTCTCGGAGGGGGGGCCGCCGACCCACCGCCCGTCACGCCGCAATCCCCGAACAAAGCCCCTCCTGCCACTCCCCTTTCGCGCAAGGGCGGAGTGACACGCAGGCCCTCACATTCCCAGCAACGGTGGTGGCGTGCACCTTCTCTACGCCTTCGACGGCGACGCCCCCGGTGATCCGGCTGCACGGCGTCAGATCTCAACCGCGACGGAAACCAGCAGCCGACGAGGGTTGAAGCGGTTGCGGGGCAGTCCGAAGGTGGGGTCGCGCGCATAGGGGTTCATGTTGTAGCCGGTCTGCCGGTCGAAGACGTTGAAGAGGTCTGCACGCAGGATTGCCGCGAGGCCGCCCCGAATGTCGATGCGCTGGCGGTACGACAGGTCCACCTGCCAGTGGGCTGGGCTGCGGCGACTGCCGGCGGGCTCGGCATGGCGGATGGTTGACGAATGGTACGAGGGCAGGCCATAGGCCAAGGCGTCCCATGCCTCCCAAGGCTGGCCAGACTGGTAGATGCCGAAGATGCCCGCCGTCGCGCGCCACGGCAGGTCGAGGTGGCCGAACACCTTCACCAGATGGGGACGGTCGCCGCGCAGCACGCCGTCCTTTGCGTCCCAGAGCTGGCGACCGTAGCCGTCGGCGAGGTTCGACGAGCCGATAAAGCGGTTGGCGTCGTTGACCGCGCTGGTGTTGTCCTGGTCGAAGTTGCCCGTGTAGCGGCTGCGAACGTAGGACGCATGGAGCGCGCCCCGTTCGCCGAGCCACTCGACCTCCACGGAGGCTTCCCAATACTCGGTGTAGGCGTCGTCGAGTTCCGCGATGACGTAGCTGGAGCCGCCGATCTCGGCCCGAATCCGGTCGAGGTCGGGAACATACAGACCCTTGGCGGCGATGTGCGGCGGCGCGTTGTCGTAGCCGCGCGACCCGTTCCAGGTGTCCTCCCAGAAGTGGGGGGGGGGGCGGCGCCGCCGGCGCGCCCGCCCCCGCGCCGCACGCACCCGAGGAAAAGCTCCGCACGCAACACAGCAGACGCCGAGCCGGGGGGGCGCGGGAGGTGGT
>VXPR01000520.1:0-9059 GCA_009839405.1 Gammaproteobacteria bacterium | reverse complement strand
GCCTGGTTTTTTTTTATCCCCCACCCCCCCTCCCGGCCCCCCCCGGGCGCCGCCGGGGGGGGCCCCCCACCGCTAGGTTGGGCGATAGCGTGTGGGTCGCGCCAACCGTCCACTCGTCGATTCGGCGGGGCTCGAGGCTGGCCTCGAACACCTTGCCCGACGAACCGGGCAGCGGGTCGTGGGCGATGATGCCGCCGTCCTCGTCAAACAGCACCCGCAGCGTCGCGCGGCTGTTGCGATCCCAGGACGCGGCGCGAGCGAGCGAACTGGCTGCCGGGTGATAGCGCGCGAAGCCGACGAACACCTCGTCGTTGCCACGGTACTTCCACCTCGCCGCAAGGCGAGGCTGGATCATGTCGCGCCAGTCGATCGTGTACATGCGATACCTCCGCCCGGGCGCGACGACGAACCCCGAATAGGCCCCGGGCGCGGCGCGCAGGCCCTGGCCGTACAGGACATCCTCGCTGAAGAGGACCCCAAGGTTGAAAGCGAGGTTGCCGTGGCGGATCGCGTCATTCACCTCCAGCGAAGCGGTTTCCGTGGACGAGACGATGGGGTCAACCACACTGCCGTTCAACTGCCTGAGGCTCATCTGCTGCACGGTGGCCACAAAGAAGATGGGCGTGCCGTCGGAGGCGAGATCCACGCCGCCCGGCACCGTGATGGTCCCCCAGCCGTTGGACGTGCGAAGCAGGCGCTCGCGGGACTCGGCGCGACGCATCCCGACATGCAGCGCGTGGCTCGCCGTGCCCCAGTCGAGTTCGTGATCTATGGCGATGTCCAAGCCGCGGCGAGAAAACGCCTGTTCGCCGATCTCAGGATGCGCGCCGACCGCGCCGCCGCCTAGGCGGAGGCCAGCCGGGTCCAGGTAGCCGTAGCGGTCGATCAGCCGCGCGACGGCCGTGTTGTAGCCATCGGCACCCTCGATCCGCGCCGGCACCCGGAGCTGCCCCATCTGGTCGAGGCGCTCGATGTCCAGCGAGCCCTGCAACGAAGGTCGAACGGTGAGCAGGACGTCCGGCAGTTCGAAACCGCGCAGGGCGTATTCGCTGTAGCGGAACGACAGCCGCGGTCCCACCACCGGCACCCACGAGCCATCGACGCTGCCGATGTCCTGTTCCGTCCGGCCGCCCAAGGAAACCGAGTTGGCGTCGTGGGGGCCGATGGACACGCCTTGCTCGTCGCGCCCGGACGTGCGCCAGGCAGCATGGAGCAGGGCGCTGTCCCACGGCGCATAGGTCAGTTTCCCGTAGTACTCCTCTCGCCGGCTCGAGTGGTCCTTGGTCGGTCCGTACGCGGTCGCCTTGTTGGTGCGCGTCGCCCAGGGTCCGTAGAACGAGCCGTAGGCGAACAGCTGAGACGGCACCAGCGGGCCGCCGGCAGATGCGGTGAGCCACGTCTGATCAAGCGGCTCGGCCGGTGGCGACTGTCCAAGCGGCCTGCGCTCGGCCACCAGTCCGCGCGGTACGACGGCGAACTCGACCCGGGCCTTGAGTTGGTCGGTGCCGGTCCTGGCCGTCGAATCCATGGTGAATCCGCCGCTGCGGTTGAAGCCAATGGCATCGACGCCGCCACGCACGAATGTCACCTGGTCGATGTCGTGGGTCGAGGGTTCCGCCGACAGCGTGCCGAACATCGGCAGCGAGACATCCACACCGTCGAACCGATAGATGTTGTCCTGCCCGTTGCCGCCGGCCGAGGGCCCGCGCACCTGTTCCTCCGTGTACTGCACGCCGGGTGCGAGCTTGACGAGATCGCGGTAGTCGCGGCCCATCGGCACGGCCGCCACGGAGTCTCCATCGATGGCATCCGCAACCAGCGCGCCGTCGCGCACGGTAACGCGCTGGGCGACGACCACGAGTTCCTCGATTTTGTCGCCCGACGGGGTGCCCACCACGACCGCCAGAGAGGTCACTTGGCCCAGCAACACGTCCGCATCCAAGACACGGCGTTTCTGACCTGGTACTGCAAGGGCGACTCGATAGCGTCCGGGCACGAGATCCGGAAGTGCGAAATGCCCGGTCGCATCCGTCCTGGCCCGCCTCGGCGAGGGCATCGATGCACCTGCCGCCACCACCGCGATGTTCGCCACGCCCGCACCGTCGCGTTCGATCGTACCCTCGATGCTGCCCGTCTGTTGCGCCAAGCTGCCGGCACCCGCGAGCAGCACCCAGACGCCGAGTGCGCAACGGCAGAACCGCGCGCGCCCGGCTAGCTCCAGGGCCGACGCCGGCATCCGGACACCCTCGCTCGACACTCAAGCGCCCCTATGAATCAACCCGCACCGTGACGATCTCGGTGTCGTGGTACTGCTGGTGGCGCACCGATGTTGCGTAGTGGCGCAGCAAGCGTAAGGGCGTTTCCGACTCGTTGGGAAGCTCCGTCACGCCTTCGCTCAGCATGGCCAGTTGGTCCTCGAGATTGACGTCGGTGCCGCTGGCGATGAATTCCAGGTCAGCCGCCTTGCCGTCTGCTCTCGCGACGAGCAAAAGCCCGCGCTCCGGGCCGGAGGCACTGTTGGCGAGGAGGGTATGCAAGGTCTCCTCGGCAACGGCACGCAAACGGGAGGTCATGGTTTCGTCGTACCGTGCCTTGCTCGCGAAGCGGCACAGGAAGCCGTCGATTTCGGCAAGGGAAGACGCGGAAAGGGCGGTGCGCAGGCGCCTTGGCCGCGCTGCGGTCAGGTCGAGAAAGCCGGAAAGGAGGATCACGGTGATGCCGCCCGCGGTCATCCCATGCCCGAGCAGTTCCCCCCAGGCACCGGTCAAGAACTGCGGGTACACCAAGTCGAACTGGAACGCGAGGCCCACCCAGAAGGCGAAACCCACGATCAGGCTCTTGCGGTAGTCGAGCCCGTCGGCTGTCAGGATCTTCACGCCGAACACGAACAGCAGCGCGATGATCACCGCGAGATAGGCGCCAGCCACGGGCCCCGGCATCGCCACGATCAAGGCCACCAGTTTCGGCATCAAGGCGAGGACGACGAACAGGATGCCGGCGCACACGCCGACGGAACGAGCGGTTATGCCGGTCAGTTCGGAGATGGCGATGCCGCTGCCGTAGGTGGTGTTCGGCACCGTGCCGCCGATGCCGGACAGCAGATTGCCGAGCCCGTCGGCGTTGATGGCGCCTTGAATGGCGCGGAAGTCGATGGCGCGGGCCCTGCGCCACGAGGCGCGCTGGATGGCGATGGCATCGCCCAGCGTGTCCATCGCCCCAACCAGCGTGACGATCAGGAAGCCCGGCAGCAATGCCCAGAAGGCGCTGCCGAAGGTCAGGTCGAGGCCGGGATAGGCACTGAAATGCGGCAATCCAAACCATGGCGCGGCCGCCACCCGCTCGACATCGTAAATCCCGAAAGCGAGCCCAGTGACGCCTCCGACCACGAGGCCAATGGCGGGCGCCCACACCCGCCACGCTCCCGACAGGCGCAGCGCAACGAGGACGATGGTCGCGAGGGTCACGAGCGCTGTTACCGACGCCGCCGACTCCGACGCGCTGGCCGGAACATCCTCCATCTTCTTGAAGACGATGGGCGCAAGACTCACGGGAATTAGCATCAGCACGGTACCGGCGACGGTGGGCGTGAACACGCGCCGCAGCAATGCCATCTTGGCGCCCAGCACGAACTGCACCAAGGAGGACATGACGATCAACGTCGCGAGCAGCGCCGGCCCTCCTTGGGCCAGCGCGGTCACGCTCATTGGCAGAAACGCCGTCGTGCTGCCCATGATAAGGATGTAGCCAGCCCCAATTCGACCGAGGCGCACCGACTGCACGACCGTTACCAGGCCGCTGACAACCAGCGCGGCGAACACGGCCCAGTTGAGGTATGCCTCGCTCTGGCCGGCGACACTGATCAGGATTGCCGGCGTCAGCACCACGCTGCCTAGGGCGACGACCGCGTACTGGATCCCCAACCCGATTGTCAGCGGTAGGGGAGGTTGCTCATCGACTTCGTAGCGGACCTCGTGCTCGGCAGACGACATGGGATTCCTGTGGGACTTGCGGAGCGCGAAGTGTAGGGGCGACGGACTTGAGCGAAAACGCGCTGGACTATCCGGCTGCTGTCCAGCCGTCTTCGAGGAGTCGGACGCTGGCAAGAGCAGGCTGACCGTTCGGTTTGCTGGCGGCATAGCGTGCGCGGAGGGGCCGGCCATCGGCCTTGGCCTCCTCGATGTGCCTCCAGGTGATCGACGACAGCGGCACCTTGACGCGCCCGGACCATTGCGGCTCCACCAGCTCCGAACACTGACCGACGCAAAGATAGAAGAACCGTTCGCCGGGGCGTCCCTGCACGAACGGTCCGGCGAAGTCCGGCATGCCCTTGGCCTTGCCTTGGCGCACGGTCACCGTCAGGTCGAACGAAATGTCGTCGCCGGCCGCTTGGATGTAGTCGAGGCGCTCGCTCTTGGCACCCTTGCCGCGTTGCAGGCAAAAGGCGAACCCGTCCGGCGGCTCGGCCAAGACGATCGTCAGGTGCAGCTCATCGGCCATGGCTTTCCTCGGCTGGCGACGCTTGAGGCGTTCGAGGAACCCGGCGCGCGCCATACAGGCGGCGGAACTCGTCCAGAAAGCGAAGGATGTCGGTTGGCGAAAGTTCCCGGCAACGCTCCAGGTACTCATCGGTGAAGTACTGGACCGGGCGCGGCTGAGGGGGTTCGTCAGGGTGGGTCATCGCGCTCCGTCCATCCTTCAGGCGGTTTGCAGGTTGACGAGGTCGCCGGTCGATTCGTCGTCGCCGCGTTGGGTCATGGCTCGGCGAGGGTCCAGGGCGTCGCGGACGCCTTCGCCGACGAAGATTAGCAGGGTCAAGAGCAGTGCCAGCGTGATGAAGACGGAGATGCCGAGCCAGGGGGCGTGCAGGTTGGCCTTGGCGGCCGACAGCAGGCGGCCGAACGACGGCGAGTCAAGCGGGAGGCCGAAGCCGAGGAAGTCGAGCGCCGTGAGCGAGGTGATGGAGCCGTTCAGGATGAAGGGCAGGTAGGTGAGGGTGGCCACCATCGCGTTCGGCAGCACGTGGCGGCGGAGGATCGTCATGTCCGAGACGCCGAGCGCCTTGGCGGCACGCACGAACTCGAAGTTGCGCGCCCGCAGGAACTCGGCGCGCACCACGCCGACGAGAGCCATCCAACTGAACAGCGACAGGATGACGAGGAGCCAATAGACGTTCGGCTCGACGATGCTGGCGAGGATGATAAGCACGAAGAGGATCGGCAGGCCCGTCTGAATCTCTACGAGTCGTTGGCCCAGCAAGTCGACGAGGCCGCCGAAGTAGCCTTGCAGCGCACCGACGGTTACGCCGATGGCGGAACTGATGGCGGTGAGGCCGAGCCCGAAAAGCACCGATAGCCGGAACGAGTACAGAAGCTTGGCGAAGACGTCCGTGGCGCCGCCGTCGGTGCCGAGGATGTGCGTGCCGTCCGGTGGCGACGGCGTGATCTCGTAGGAGTAGTCGATGGTGTCGTGCGAGAAGCGCAGCGGCGGCCAGATGGCCCAGCCGTCCTCCTCGATCAGCGCCATCACGAACGGGTCGCGGTACTCCGCCTCCGTCTCCAGCACGCCGCCGAGTTCCGCCTCCGAATAGCTGAACAGGATCGGGAAGTGGAGCTCGCCGCCTTGCGAGAACAGGATGGGCTTGTCGTTGGCGATGAACTCCGCTGCCAGCGAGGCGGCGAAGAGCACGAGGAAGATGCGCAGCGACCAATAGCCGCGGCGATTGGCGCGGAAGAGTTCGAGCCGTCGGCGATTGAGGGGTGTGAGTGCCATCGCTACGCCCCGGTCATTCGCGCTTCTCGAAGTCGATGCGCGGGTCCACGAAGGTGTACACCACATCGCCAATGAGCTGCATCGTGAGGCCAATCAGCGTGAAGCAGAAGAGCGTCCCGAAGAAGATCGGGTAGTCGCGCTTCACCACCGCCTCGTAGCCCAGCAGGCCAATGCCGTCGAGCGAGAAGATCACCTCGATCAAGAGCGCCGCCGTGAACAAAAGCCCCACGAACGCCGCCGGAAAGCCGGCGATGACGATCAGCATGGCGTTGCGAAACACGTGCCCGAACAGCACGCGCCGCTCCGTGAGCCCCTTGGCCCGCGCGGTGAGCACGAACTGCTTGTTCACCTCTTCGAGGAAGCTGTTCTTGGTGAGCATCGTCAGAGTGGCGAAGCCGCCGATGGTGAGCGCGGTCAGGGGCAGGGCGAGGTGCCAGAGCCAGTCGGTGACCTGTGCGTGCCAGGGCAGGTCTTCCCAGCCTTCCGAGACGAGACCGCGCATGGGGAACCAGTCGAAGTACGAGCCGCCGGCAAAGAACACGATCAAGAGTACTGCGAACAGGAAGCCGGGCACGGCGTAGGCGGTGAACACGACGGCGCTGGACCAGACATCGAACCGTGTGCCGTCCCGCACCGCCTTGGCCATGCCGAGCGGGATGGAGATGGTGTAGATGAGCAGCAGCGACCACAGCCCGAGCGACAGCGATACCGGCAGTCTCTCTGCCACGAGCCGCATCACCGGCCGGTCCTGAAAGTAGCTGTCGCCGAAGTCGAGCTGCACGTAGTTCCACATCATCGCCAAGAAGCGCTCGTGCGCCGGCTTGTCGAAGCCGAACTCCGCCTCGAGCCGGGCCACGAACTCCGGGTCCAACCCCTCGCTGCCGGAATATCCCGTCTGCGTGGCGGGTCCCATGCTCGCGGACGAGACGCTGGCGGTGGACGACATGCCGCCGAGCCCAGATGCCGCGATGATGGCCTGCTCCACCGGCCCGCCGGGCGCGAACTGCACGATGACAAAGTTGATCACCATGATCCCGAACAGGGTCGGGACGATGAGGAACAGGCGGCGGAGGAGATAGCGTCCCATCTAGTCCATTCCTCGGAAGCTCGCCACCCTTGCGGCGCGATCCTCGTCGTACCACCAGGTGTCCCAGAACACCTCGCGCTTGAGTGGGCCATTGAGTTCCGGGCGGCCGAAGCGATCCCAGAACACAGCGCCAATGCGGGTCTTGGTCATGCCGGGAACGTAGTAGAAGTTCCACAAGAGCACCCGGTCGAGGGCGCGGATGGCGGCGGTGTAGTCCTCATAGTTCTCCGCTGCCGTGAGCTGCGAGATCAGGTGATCCACCGCCGGGTCGCGCATGTTGGGCCAGTTCAGGCTGTAGTCCTGGTCGGCCATCACACTGTGGAAGCTCTGGAAGATGAGCAGCGTCGGCGTGTAGCTCGGGCGAAACCAGTGCGCGCCGGCGTCGTAGTCGCCGGAGCGCAGCCGATAGAGCCAGTTGGAGATTTCCGGCGACTTGATGCTGGCGGTGATGCCGAGGCGCTTGAGGTTCCTGGTGTAGGGAATGAAGGAACGACCGAGGGCCGGCGAGACGGCGACGAAGCGGATGTGGAACGGCTCGCCGGTTTCGCCATGCACAAGCTGGTCGTCGCGCACCACCCACCCAGCTTCGCGCAAGAGCTCCGCAGCGCGGATGAGATTCTCTCGGTGCCAGCCGCCGCCGCCGTTTGGCGGTGCTTGGTAGGGCTCGGTGAAGACCCGAGGCGGAACGAACTCGCGCACCGGTTCCAGAAGCGCAAGTTCGCGCTCGTCCGGAAGCTCCCGCGCTGCCAGTTCGCTGCCGTGGAAATAGCTGGTGGCAAGGCCGAAGAAATCGTAGTTGGTGCGATTCAGCCAGACGAAGTCCGACACCAGCCACAGCGCCTCGCGCACCCGCACGTCCTGAAAGCGGGGTTGGTCCAGGTTCCAGAACACCGGCCACCAAAGCCCCCACGGCTGCTTCACCGGCAGCCACTCGCGGCGAAACACACCGGCCTTGTACGCCGGCGTGTCGTAGTCCCGCTCCCAATAGCCCGGCACGTTCTCGACGTGGAAGTCGATCACGTCGCCCTTGACGGCTTCGGTCTTGAGTCGGTCGTCGGCGAAGTAGTCGTACTTCAGCACGTCGAAGTTGAAACGCCCGCGCATCACCGGCAGGTCTTGCCCCCAGTAATCCGGCACGCGCTCCCAGCGAATCCACCGCCCCACCTGGAACTCGCCGACACGGTAGGGCCCTGAGCCGAGCGGCGGCTCCACGGTGGTGCGGCTGATGTCGCGGCTTTCCCAGTAGTGCTTGGGGACGATGGGAACCTGACCGATCTGGATGGGCAGCAGCGGGTCGCCCCGAGCGTCCTCGCGGATGCGGAAGCGGATTTCCCACTCGCCGATGATCTCCACCGCCTCGATGGGTTCGAGCGGCGTGCTGATGGTGGAGGTGGCGTCCTCTCGATAGACCTTGAAGGTATAGGCCACGTCTTCCACGGTGAGGGGGCGGCCGTCGTGCCAGTGGGCATGGTCGCGGATGCGGAAGGCGATCCATGCGCCGTCCGGGGCAATGGCGATGCCGTCGGCGAGACGGCCATACCAAGTGGAAGGCTCGTCGGCGGCTTCCGTCAGCAGCGAGTCGTACAGGAAGTTTGCGTGCGGAGCCGCGGTTGCGAGTCCCGCCACGACCTGAGCGGCGCGTAAAGCCGCTGGATTGAACGAGTCCCAGCTGCCGGTGCCGTGGCGGCGCAGCATCCCGCCTTTGGGGGCATTGGGATTGACGTAGTCGAAGTGCGGGAACTCGGGCGGGTACTTGGGTTCGGCGAGGAAGGCGTAGCCGTGGCGGTAGTCGATGGTGCCGGCGGTGCCTTCGGCTGCGAGCTGGGCGCACGCGAGCGAGACAAGGAACATCAGTGCCGCATGACGGGAGATTGTGCGCACCGGTCTCCCCGTCAGGCGTTCATGAGGCCCCGCGCTTCCTCTTCCAGCGCAACCAGGCGCTTCACCCAGTTGTCCATCAGGAGGAAGCGGTCGTCGTCGATGCCGAAGGTGCGGGCGATTTCCTTAAGCAGGCATTCCTCCTCCACCTCGAAGGCGCCGTCCACGTAGGACAGTCGCAAGAGGTTCAGGATTGCCACGGCGCGGGCACGGGGTGTGTCGAAGACCTCGCTGATGCCGTCGAGCTCGAGATAGTCGGCCTCGATCTCGGGCTTCAGCGCCATCTCGCGCTTGAACTCGTCGAGCATGAACTCCTCGTTGGGAT
>VXPR01000484.1 GCA_009839405.1 Gammaproteobacteria bacterium | reverse complement strand
TGCGTGTGGTTCGGGGTGGCGATGACGACGAAGTCCATGCGGTCGTCGGCACTCAGCGCGGCTTCCGCCTGGAACATCTCGTGGGTCGAGCCATAGCTGCGTTCGGCCGGCAAGCCATACAGCTGAGGGCCGGCGGCGCGGGAACGCTCCGGGTCGCTCGAGAAGGCGCCACACGCAAGCTCGATGCGCCCGTCTAGCTCCGCAGCGATGCGGTGCACGGCGCCGATGAAGGCACCCTCGCCGCCGCCTACAAGTCCCATCTTGAGTTTCGCCATCTAGCCCCTCCGACGCGTTTGACAAGGATTGAACGAAAGAAACCGCCGCTCGGTCAACTGCCCTGCAATCAACAAGCATAGAATCCTCGGCACCACACGGGGTAAGCACGAGGAAACACCGATGCGCAAGCGGATCGCGGTCACGTTGCCGGCGGGGCCGGTGCTCGAAGACAACATCGAGGTCGTGCGTTGGGCCGAGGACAACGGCTTCGACGACGCCTGGTTCAGCGATGCGATGGCACCGGACAGCCTGACGATGGTGGCCGCGATGGCACCGCACGCCCGGCGGATGCGGCTGGGGGTGGCGGTGACGCCGGTCTATACCCGCACCCCGGCGGTGCTGGCTGCAACGGCCAACGTCTTGGGCCAACTCCTGCCGGGGCGGTTCGCCCTGGGGCTCGGCTCCTCGAGCCAGGCCATCATGGAACGCTTCAACGGCATCCCCTTGGAAAAGCCGCTCACGCGGGTGAAGGAGACAGCGATCATCGTTCGCTCGATGCTGGCTGGCGAAAAATCGAACTTCGACCTGACGACGCTTGCGAGCCGAGGCTACAGCCAAACCCCGCTCGAACATCCCGTGCCCATCTTCCTCGCCGGCCTTAGGCCCAAGATGATCGAGATGGCCGCCGAGCACGGCGACGGCGTCGTCTTCAACCTGTGGCCACACAAGGCGCTGCCGAGGATGCTCGAACACGTGAAGATTGGTGCGGCGCGGGCCGGCAAGACGCTTGACGACATCGAAATCCTCAACCGCTCGATGGTCTATGTGACCGACGACATCGAAGACGGCCGCGCCCGCTTCCGGCATCACTTCGCGCCCTACTACGCGAACCCCGTGTACAACGACTTCCTCAAGTGGGCAGGCTACGAAGAAGAGGCGCAGAACGTGCTCGACGGCTGGGCCGCGCGCGACCGCGAGAAGACCACCTCATCCCTCACCGACGAGATCGTCGACGAGGTGGCCATCATCGGCAACGAGGAGCAGGTGGCGGAACGGGTGAAGGAACAAGCCGAGGCGGGCATCGACACCACCATCGTCGCCCCCATCGGCGCGCCGCCTCCGGGGCCGGAGGAAGCGAAAGTCACCTTCCAGGCGTTTACGTCGGACCGCTTCGGGGTCGACTGAAACCCTGACCGATCGGGCTGGCGGCGAGGCCCCAAATGTTGATCGCCATTCTCGTCGCCTACCAAGCGCTGCTGATCGGCATTGGCCTCTGGGCGCGCAGTCGCAGTGCCAGCCATGACGATTTCCTCATCGGCGGCCGCCGCATGGGCGCGCTTGTCGCCAGCCTCTCCTACGCCGCCGGCGCATCCTCCGCATGGTCGATCCTCGGCGTCACTGGCATCGCCTACACCCAAGGGATATCCGCCGTCTGGCTGTTGCCCGGCACCATCACCGGCCACATCGTCGCGTGGTTCTTCATCGCGCCAAGGCTTCGGCGCCTCGCCGCCGATAGGCAGTACGTAACCCTCACCGACTTTCTGGTCGATGGCCTCGATGCCCGCGAACGTCGCGCCGCCATTGCCGTGGCCAGCGCCGCGATCCTGTTCTGTTTTTCGTTCTATGTCGCGGCGCAGTTCCAGGGTGCCGGCACCACCCTTGCGGCTTCGTTCGACATCAGCGCCACCGCCGCCATCGTCATCGGTGCAGTCATCATCCTCGTGTACACGTGCCTCGGCGGCTTCTGGGCCGTGAGCATCACCGACTCCCTCCAGGCGGTGGTCATGTTCGTGGCCGCGCTGGTGCTGCCCATCGCCGTGCTGGTGGAGCTTGGCGGCTTCGCTCCTATCTTCGCGGCATTGGAACCCGAGCAACTGAGCCCAACCGGCGCCAACGCCGGTTTGCTGGCGGCAGGATTCCTGCTCGGCATGGTGTCCATTGGCTTCGGCCCGCTCGGCCAACCGCACATGCTGAACCGCATGATGGCGCTCGCGAACGAGGGCGCGCTGTCGCGGGCGCGCCTCATTGCGCTGGCGTGGTTCGTCGTCGTGCTCGGCGGGATGTTCACCGCCGGGCTCGCCGGTCATGCGCTGCTCGATCACGTGCCCGAGCCGGAGTCCTTGTTGTTCCAGCTATCCGAAGCGCTGTTGCCGGCGTTGGTCGGAGCGCTGCTGACCGTGGCAGTGCTCTCTGCCGTGATGTCGACGGCAGACAGCCAGTTGCTGGTGGCGGCTGGCGTCGCGTCGCACGACCTAAAGCGCGCCAACTCTCGCATCTACGTCGTGCTGGTGGGCATCGTGGCCGTGCTGCTGGCGCTGTTTCTGCCGGAGACCATCTTCGCCCGCGTGCTGTTCGCCTGGAACGCGCTGGGCGCGACGTTCGGCCCCTTGGTCATGCAACGACTGCTCCGCCGCCCCATCAACCCGACGATGGCGCCGGTGGCGATGGCCGCGGGATTCGCCCTCACGGTGCTGTTCTACTCGCTGCCGGACACGCCGGGTGATGTGGCGGAACGCGCCCTGCCGTTCGCGGTGGGCTGGCTGATCCTGATGCTGCCGGCGCGGCGCGGTTAGAATGCGCCGCCCACATCCCGCGCCGACGCAGGGCGCAGGCAACTCACACGAGATAAGGAACGGAAATGAAGGTTGACGGCGGAGTCGGCTGGGATTTGGCCAAGGTTGGCGCCCAGGCGCGGGAACTCGAAGAGATGGGCTACAGCGGCATTCAGTCGGCGGAAACGTCGCACGACCCCTTCCTGCCGCTGGCGTTTGCCGCCCAGCACACCTCGAAGGTGGACCTCATCACCGGCATTGCCGTCGCCTTCGCCCGGACGCCCATGGTGCTGGCGCAAATTGGCCACGACCTCAACGCCACTTCGGAAGGCCGCTTCGTGCTGGGCCTCGGCTCGCAGATTCGCCCCCACATCACCAAGCGCTTCAGCATGCCCTGGTCCCACCCGGCGGCACGGATGCGCGAATTCATCCTTGCCCTGAGGGCCATCTGGGCGAACTGGTACGACAACGAACCCCTCGCATTCACCGGCAAGTTCTACACCCACACCCTGATGACGCCGTTCTTCACCCCCACCAACACCGAGCACGGCGCACCCCGGGTGTTCCTTGCCGCCGTGGGCCCGCGCATGACCGAGGTGGCAGGGGAAGTCGCCGACGGCATCATCGTGCACGCCTTCACCACCGAGAAATACCTGCGCGAGACGACCATCCCGGCGATCGAGCGGGGCCTTGCGAAGTCCGGTCGAACGCGCGATGACTTCGAGATTTCCTACCCCTGCTTCGTGGTCACAGGCCGCGACGAGAAGGAGCAGGCGGGCGCGGCGCAGGCCACCCGCCAGCAGATCGCCTTCTATGGCTCGACGCCAGCCTACAAGCCCGTGCTCGACAGCGTCGGCGCTGGCGAGCTGCAGCCGCAGCTCAACGCCATGTCGAAGCAAGGCCGCTGGGTCGAAATGGCGGAGCTCATCGACGAGGACCTCATGCGCAACTTCGCCGTGGTGGCCGAACCCGACGACATTGCCACCGGCATCAAGGACCGCTACGGCGACATCGTCGACCGCACCTCCGCCGCCTACGCCCAACTCGATAGCGACCGTCGCCGCCGCATCGTCGAAGCGCTGACCGCATAAAGCCCATGCGTCTGCATCAAGTCAGCATGGCGGCCGGCGACGACCTCGCCGAGACAACGCGCTTCTACCGCGACGTGGTGGGAGCGCGCCACCTCGCCACCTTCGACCCGCCTGGCCTCGTCTTCTTCGACATAGGCGGCGTCCGGGTAATGTTCGAAGGCAACTCCGCGAGTTCCGTGCTCTACCTATGGGTGGACGACATCGACGCCGCCGTTACCGAGTACGAAAGCCGCGGCGCCAACTTCACCGGCCCACCGCACCCCATCCACAAGGACGAAGACGGCACGTTCGGCCCGGCCGGGGAAACGGAATGGATGGCGTTCTTTGAGGACCCGGCGGGTAACACCTTGGCGCTGGCGACACGAAGGTAGTGGGTCTTCGGTTGACGAGGCGCCGGCCAAGGCCGATCAACGGCGGGTGCGGCTCCCCTTGAGTTGCTCCAGTTCCGCTTCGGCGGCTTTCCGGGCTCTGCGCCTTGCGCGATGGCGCGGTCCTTTTCCTTGATGGCTCGGTCCCGCTCGGCAAGGGCACGCTCGTTGTCCTTGATGATGCGGTACTTGTCATCGTTGGTGGGAAGGAATGCACCGGTGGCCGGGTCGAACAGGCGCAGGCGGCTTCCGAGGCCCAACACCTTCGACCCGCCGTACGGAGTTCCGTCCGGGGCGGTCTCACGTGGATGGGGCGGTAGGCGCCAGTCGCGTTCAAGCGGCGCCCCTTCAGCACGGGTTCCAAGTAGTCCCCGGTTGGATCGAACTGCCAGTATTCGGTCACGCCAGACGACGGTAGATGTCGCGCTTGCGCTCCTCGTCGTCTCTGCGGGTGCTCTTCGAGGTCACTTCCAGAACGAAGTCCGCGAGCTTGCCCTCCTCCCACGTCTTCCAGACTCGGCGCAGCGGCTCCCGGGACGGGCCGAAAGCGACAAACGCGTCCGCCGAGACCGATATGCGCGGTGAGTCCTCGACGTAGTACATCATCATGTTGCCGCCGACGTACACGTCGTCTCGTTCGGCGTAGTGTTCCTCGAGCGGCATGATGGCGTCGTTCATCGCCTTCATGTGGATGGGAGTCTCGGCCATCGGCTTACCGTCGGACTCCGGATATTCCCGCGTTCTTGCGGACGCGTTGGCGGTTCGCTTGGCGAACTGCTGCGCACTGGACGTCGCATCGGGACGGTGGCGCTTGCGGGTGCGGTGCGGCTGCGGTGCGGTGGGCATGGCGTTTTCCTTGGGCACGACACCGGCTAGTTGACGGGAAATTGGCACAGCCGCTGGCACCACGCCGGCGGGTGTTGCCTCGTGTGGCGGGCCGGCTGGTGTCCCTCGGGAAGGGGCTGTCGCTGCGTTCGGGTACGGATCGGCTCGGCCATCGTCTGGACTGTCCAACGGTGCCACGAAGTCAACCTGCGGCATGTAATCCATCACCGTTACTTCGTGTGCGAAATCAGCGCTTTGCTGGGCTGGCCGAAGGCCCGTGAGGGGACGCACTTGGTAGCGCGCGCCAGAACGCCCGCTCTGCCGAGGAACGTGTGCTGGGGAACCCAACAACCCGCGTCAAGGTCGATACGGGATTGGCGGTTCGCCCAGTTGCGTTCGAAGTACCCGTTGGGCGTCTTCGGCGAACTCGCACAGGACGCTGCGGGTTTCCCTGGGGTCGATGATGTCTTGGCCCGTGGCTTCCGCCGTGCGGAACGGGGAGGCGATGGCGTTCAGGCGCTGTTCGATCTCCTGGCGCTTCGCATCCGGGTCTTCGGCGTTGTCGATTTCGCGGCGGTAGGCGGCGGAGGTGCCGCCGGCGATGTGCATGGAGCCCCAGGTTGCCGAGGGCCAGGCGTAGCGGCGGAACATGCCCGTCGGGCGGTGGTGGCATTGGCCGGCGACGCCGAACAGGCGACCGATGACGATGGTGATCCACGGCATTCGGGATTGGCAGGTCACAGACACGAGCTGCGCCCCGGCTCGCTCGATGCCCTGCTTCTCGGATTCGAGCCCCACCATGAAGCCGGGTTCGTCGGCGAGGCTGACGATGGGCAGGTGGAAGAGGTCGCACAGTTGCAAGAGGCGCATCACCTTGCCGCCGGCAGCCACATCTGTCGAGCCGCCGTAATGGCGGGGGTTGTTGGCCATGATGCCCACCGGGTAGCCGCCGAGTCTGGCGAGACCGGTGACGCGGGCGCGGCCGTGGCGCGGTGCAATCTCGAAGAAGGAGCCGGTGTCCACCACAGCATCGATCAGGGAGTGGACCTTGTAGATCTTGCGGCGGTCCCGGGGCATCAAGTCCACGAGCGCCTCCTCCCGGCGTTCGGGATCGTCGTCGGTGGCGCCGCGCGGCGCCATCTCCCAGACGTTGGCCGGCAGATAGCCGAGGAAGCGCCGGATCATGTCGAAGGCTTCCTCCTCGGTGTGCGCGAGGTTGTCCACGCTGCCGCTGATGCGCGTGTGGATGTGGGGGCCACCGAGCTCCTCCTTGGTGATGTCGTAGCCGAGGGCAGCCTTCACCACCGGCGGGCCACCGGGAAAGAGCTGGCTCGTGTCCTTGACCATCACGTTGAAGTGGGCGAGGCAGGCGTTGATGGCGGGCAGCCCGGCCACGGAGCCCATCACCGCGGAAACCACGGGCACCTTGGAGAGCAGGTCCACGTCGATCTGGGTCCAGCCGTTGCCGTCCGGCAGGTAGGTGCGACCGATGTCCTCGAAGCTCTTCACGCTGCCGCCGGCAGCATCGAGCAGGCGCACATAGGGCAACTTCCACTCGCGGGCGCGTTGGTTGGAGGCGAGTTCGTTGCCGAGTCCGCCGCCGCTGCCGCCGGAGCCGCCGCGCACGGTGAAGTCGCCGGCAGAGAGCACCGCCTTGCGCCCGCCCAAGCGCGCCATCCCTTCGACGGACCCGCGCGGAACGAAGGACTTGAGCGTGTTGCCTTGATAGCTGCCGCTGCCCGCGAGCGAGTGAAACTCGCGGAAGCTGCCAGCATCCACCAACCCATCAATGCGCTCCCGCACCGTGAGCTTGCCCCTCCGGTGCTGCCGCTCGATCCCCTCGGCACCGCCCATCTGCGCCCGCAACTTTCGCCGCAAGTCGATCTGCGCCACCTCCGGCCGCCAGCCCGCCGTACCGTCCGCTTCCGCCATGCCGACCCTCCCAAAGCGAAGGCGGGCATGGTACGCGTTTTGCGGGGCGTGCCGGCAACGACCCTTCGCCCCATCGAACAACCTTCGTGAAGTCGTGGTCGCTGAGCTTGTAGAAGCTTGCACTCACCCTTGGCAGAAGTGACATCAGCGGTTCCCGCGAGCCACACGTTTCGCTCGGTGCGGCCAAAAGCGGTAGCGCGCCTGCGACCCCCGCCAAAACACAGATTTCCTACACGCCGAGGTGGCGATGGACTACAGACCGGCCTTGGTTTCCGTGCCACGGTGTGGCCACCAACCCCACCCGAGCCACCGCCGTGCACCGAGCGCCCAGCCAACGTGCAGCCCTGCAACCGCAAAGTGGCGCCTGTGCTAACGTCCCTTCATCCGGCCGGCGTAGCGCCCAAGGAGACACGCCATGCCCCGCTCCGAGCCGCAACCCGCCCGCAAGCCGCGGTGGCCCCGCCGGGCCGTGCCCAAGCCGCAGCAGTCGGCGAACCGCCCAGACCCGCTCGCAAAGGACGACGAGGCCAGGTACCCAGACTTGGGTGTTCCACCGATGACCTCCGACCACTGGCAGGCCTTGATGGACGGTGCCGGCACGCTTCAGACGCGTTACGCCGATCGCGATGACGTGTTCGTAGGCGCCAACCTGACCCTGTATTACCTCGATGGCAGCGAGGAGAGGGCCATCCAGCCGGACGTGTTCGTGTCGTTCGGGTCGCCGAAACGACCGCGCCGCGTGTGGCTTGCGTGGGAGGAAGGCAAGCTCCCCGATTTCGTGCTGGAGGTGGCCTCGAAGAGCACGCACCCGCGCGACGAGGGCGAGAAGCGCGCCATCTACGAGCGCATGGGCATCGCCGAGTACTGGCAGTTTGACCCCACCGGCGAGTACCTAAACCCCGCCCTGCAAGGTCTCCGCCTGAACGCGAACGGCACGTACGAGCCCCTGCCCCTGACGACGATTCCGAGCGGCATGCTCTACGGGGTGTCGAGTGTGCTCGACCTGCACGTGTGTCGCGACGGCAGCCGCCTGCGCCTGTTCGACCCCGCCGCTGGCGAGTTCCTTCCGACGAACCTGGAGAAGGACGACCTGCTTGCCCGTGAACGCCACGCTGCGGTAGAGAAGGATCGTGCGCTCGAAGCAGCGGTGGCAGAGATCAAGGAACTGAAACGCCGCCTCGGCGAGTAGATGCTCCGTCCGGCCCGGACAAGGACGCAGTTAAGCACCGGCCTCCCCGCGAGAGGGACGAATGGCTTGTTTGTCGGGAATGACCGTACATGCTGGCCACGCTACGCCACCGCAGGGTCAGGAGAAGTTTCCGGCCGCCCGCACGAACGCCGGTGTTTCGGCGATGGCGTAGGGGTGGATGAGATGCTCGTCGAGGTAGTGGCGGTGGATGGTCACCGGTTCCACGGCCTCGCGGTGAAGCTGTTCCGCGCCGGGGTAGAGGGCGATGCTGTCGAGGCTGCTGAAAATGGGGTTCACGGCAGTGAGGCCCGTGAACTCGCACCGGGTCTCGTGGTGGAACTCCTGCACATCGATGTCGGTAATGAGCGCCCAGTGCGTGAACTCCATGGGGTGCCCTGAGGCGAAGACGAGCGGCAGCAACTGACCTGCGGCGATGCAGCGCTCAAGCAGTTCCGCGGCCACCAGCCACGGATGGGTGTCCCGGTAGACGCCCCGTGCGAAGGCCTCGGCGTGCTCCATGGCAGCTTCGAGGGCCCGCTCGGTGATGTCGGTGCAGATGCAGTAGGGTGCTGGTTCCATCCGCAATCCTTGCGCTTTGGCGCGCATACAATGGCGGCAAGCCTACCGCAGGGGCCTTGGCTCGAACCGCAAACATGCTATGCCGCCCGGGTTGTGGCGCCTGCTGCATCGCGCCCTCGATTTCGTCGCCGATTCCAGGAATGCCAAACGGCAAGCCAGCCGGGGTGCGTTGCGTGCAGTTGACGCAGGACAACCGCTGCCGTCTCTTTGGCCTGCCTTCCCGCCCCTCCGTGTGTCGCGATTTCGCACCGGAAGTTGCTGTGTGCGGCACGGGCTTCGAGGAGGCGATGCAGCGGATCGCTGCTTTGGAGCGGGTGTCGTAGCAGGCCCACGTTGGGCTGAGCACCACTGCTCGAGCGATGTCGTTTTTTCGCTTGCATTGGCGCCCCGCTAGGCGCGCGAGCAGCGGAGTTGAGACGGACGACGATTCGCGGTTGGGCACGACCCCAAGCGGGTCCTTACGTGTCCGCAGACCCCGAAGGCGACACCGCGGAAACCTGCTCCGGTTGGCGGATGCGCAGGGGTGGTGGGGTCTCGGGGCGATCGAGCAAGCCGAACGTCACCATGTTCATCCACGAGCGGTCGCGGTTCTGGATGGCCGCGGCCAGCACAAGGTTGCCGCTTTCGTCGAAGCCCCGGTACTCCGGATAGTTGAGGGCGAGGACGCGAAGGGTGTCGTTGGCGGTTTCGGTGAGGCCGAGCTTCCAGCTCGACTCCACCAGGATCGCCAGTGCATCCGGCGCTGCCGGCGTCTGTGAGTAGTTCTCGATGGCGTAGCGGGCGCGGTTGGCCGCTGCCACATAGGCCCCCCGGCTCATGTACCAGGTCGCCACGTGTACCTCCGACTGCGCCAGCACGTTGCGCAGATGGATCATGCGCTGGCGGGCGTCGCGGGCGTATTCGCTTGCGGGGAAGAGCTTCAAGAACTCGTCGAAATCATTGAAGGCCTTGCGCGCGGTGGTGACATCCCGCTTCGATTCGTCGATGGCGAAGAGGCGGTTCAGCACCCCGCGCGAGCGCGCCGTGGCGGCGAGCCCGCGCATGTAGTACGCATAGTCCACGTTCGGATGCTGCGGATGCAGGCGGACGAAGCGGTCGGCCGCGTTGCGTGCTGCCTCGATGTCCCAGGCCATGTAGTTGGCGTAGATGAGCTCGAGTTGTGCCTGCTCGGCGTAAGGCCCAAACGGATAGCGCGCCTCGAGGCGTTGCAGGCGCGTGACGCTGTCGGAGAAGTTGCCGGTGCGCAGGCTGCGCTGGGCTGCCTCGTAGAGCATCTGGCGAGTGGAGGTCGCATCCACCGCCTCGGTGTCTTCCTCGGTGCCAAACAAGGCACAGCCGGCGAGCAGCATGGATGCGAGCAGCAGAGGCATGACCCTCGTCGCTCGCGTTCGCGCCTGTTGCATTGGCTTCAAGCTCCTTCGCTCGACGTTCCGCTTCCGCACTATTCTACCCGCCAAGGCCGTAATGTTCGAAAGGACCAAGCCATTGACGGATCAAACCGAACCGGCAGCGAGCGTGCCTGGCCACGACACGCCTCGCGACCGCGTAGAGATCGACTGCGTGGTGCCGTCGGATCTCGCCGGTGAGAGGTTCGACCGTGCCGCGGCGCGGTTGTTCACCGCCATTTCGCGTTCCGAACTCACTGGCTGGATTCGCGCCGGGCAGTTGACGCTGGACGGACGCGCCGTCAAGGCCAGCACGTCGGTCGCCGGAGGCGAGCGGATGCGAGGGTGCATCGAGCGGCCCCCGCGCTTCGACTGGGGCACCGCCGAAGAGCTCGCATTCGAGGTTTTGCATGAGGACGGCGCGGTTGTCGTCGTGGACAAGCCGGCCGGTCTCGTCGTCCACCCAGGCGCCGGGCAACCCCGAGGCACGCTCGTGAACGGCCTGCTGCACCGCTTTGCGAACCTCGCCGTCCTGCCCCGCGCCGGTCTCGTGCATCGGCTCGACAAGGACACCAGCGGCCTGCTGGTGGTAGCCGCGAATGCCGAAAGCCTGCTTCGGCTGGGGCAGGCGATGCGCGAGCGGCGCATCGAACGGCGCTATCTGGCGGTGGTGGAGGGTGCCGTAGATGGAGACCGCACCATCGACGCGCCCGTCGGTCGGCATCCGCAGCAAAGGACGCGACAGGCGGTGCGCGAAGACGGGCGGCCGGCGGTTACCCATGTTCGCGTCCGAGCGCGATTCGCGCAGCACTCGCTGGTAGAGGCTCGGCTGGAAACAGGACGCACGCATCAGATTCGCGTGCACCTTGCCGCCATCGGTCACCCGCTCGTGGGAGACGGGCGCTACGGCGCCGATGGTCGCGTGCCTCCCGGGGCCGCGCCGGATCAGGCCAGACGCATTCGAGCATTTCCGAGGCAGGCCCTGCACGCCCACCACCTAGCCTTCGCCCATCCCAAACGCGGCGCGAGGATGCGATTTGACTCGCCCTTGCCGCAGGACATGAGCCAGCTTTTGGCGACGCTCCGAGAGGCGCAGCCGTGATGGCGAGAAACCGGATGCCGATTCTCGAGGCGCAGCCAGTGCGCCCGAAGGACGCGACGGCAGTTGCATCACAACCACTGGCATCGGCAGGAACCGAGGCCCGCATGTCCGCATTCACCACCATGCGCCCGCTCGATTTCAGTTCGGCGCTGCAACGCGACGATCCGGCTGGTGCGACGCGTTGCCGCGAGTTTTTGCAGAAACGCGCCGGCGTTCGCGCCGTTCAGTGGCTGGACCAAGTGCATGGGACGGACGTGATCCAAGCGTCGACCGAGACCGCTCAATCCGTCGCCAGCGCCGATGCGGCGTTCACGAGCGAACCGGGCATTGGTCTCGCCATTCGCACCGCCGATTGTGCCCCTCTCGTGCTACTCGCCAAGCGCAAGAGTTCGGACGCCATCGCCGCCGTCCACTGCGGCTGGCGCGGCACCGTGGCGGGCATCGTCGAAAACGCCCTCGCGACCCTCGCAACCCCTCCGGACCGAGTCTCGGCATGGATCGGCCCAACGATCTGCCCGAGGTGCTACGAAGTGGATGCGCCCGTGAGGAAGCAACTCTCGGAGGAGGAACGCACTGCCGTCCTGACCACCGGACGAGACGCCGACCATTGGTGGATGGACCTCCTTGCGCTAGTCTCGCACCGCCTGGAAGCCGCAGGCGTCCGCAACATTGCCGCGGCCGCGCTTTGCACCGCCCACGATCCCGGCTTCTATTCCCACCGCAAGCGAGGCGACAGTGGCCGCATGGCAACCGTTGTCTGGCTGCCCGAATGATGCGACGTGCCAAGCCGGCATGGGGCGTTTCCCAAAAAGGGAAGGGCCCTACACGCTCGAGGTCCCTTGGCCGTGCTGGGCAGATCGGCGCGGCTATACTGCGCCGCCCAGGCTTCTGCGAGCCTGTTCGGCGTGCGGAGGCAGCAAGCGCTATGAATCCAAAGAGGACGCGGGCCCTCGCCGCTGGACATAGCCATTGGCAGACGGTCGGCCGGCGATCTTGGTCTCTGTGGCTGTCGGCTCTCGCGTTGGCCATTTGCTTTGCCACCGCCGCCGGCGCCGCCGAGGTTCGGCAGGTCACGATCGGCTCAACCCCTGGCCTCGACAACACTTACAGCGCCGGCGATCGAATCAGCGTCACCGTGCGATTCGATGCCGCGGTGGAGGTTGCCGGGACGCCCGTGCTTGAGCTCGACGTCGGCGGTAGCACGCGCCGAGCACCGATGTGGATGCACGGTGGCAGTCGTCTGCATTTCGGCTACACAGTGCGCGCCGCCGACAACGACCCGGACGGAATCAGCATCAAGGCCGGCGCAATCAAGCTCGCCGGCGGGAGCATCGACGGGGCTGACGGCGACGCCGCTGCGCTCTCTCTTCGTGGCCACACCATCGCCAATGCCCAGGAGCATCGCGTGGACGGCGCTGGCGCCTGGCCGCCAAGCATCGTCTCGGTGTCCGTTACCTCCAACCCTGGCGTCGACGACACCTACAGCAGCGGCGACGTGATCGAGGCGACGGTGGAGTTCGACGAACCGGTGTTCGTCGAGGGCTTGCCTACGCTCGCAATCGAAGTCGGAGACGAGGCCCGAGAGGCGCCCTATCGCGACGGCAGTGGCAGCAACAGACTCACCTTCACAACGAGGATCTGGCGCGGCGACCTCGCCAGCGGCGGTGTCGTGCTGCCGGAAAGCGGCCTTGCCGGCGGGGCGAGCATCAGGGATGCCGACGGCAACGCTGCCCAGACGGCCTACCCGGCACCTGGCCGGCAGCGGCGTCATCGCGTGGACGCCGTCGGTCCGCAAGTCGTTGGCCTCAGTGTGGTTTCGAGGCCGCCATCTGGCAGCGTGTATCGCGAAGGCGACATGGTCGAGATCGAGGTGAGCTTTGACGAGGAGGTGTACCTCACGGGGCGTGCAAGCATGCCAGTCGGCGGATTGCCCCAGGTGGAAAGCACCCAGATGGGCGGCGGCGGGGAGAGAGCCGCAACCGCCGCGGAGAGCCGGCAGCGTTCCATCGTGTTTCGCATCAACGTCCTGGCGCAAGACACCGTGGGGAGGATCTTCTTTGGCGCGGGCCCACTTGCTCGACCGGTGAGACTCGCGGAGCAATGGCCGTCCATTCAGGACCGTGCCGGCAACGCGGCGAGCACGGAGTACAGCCAGGCCAATCAGTGGCACGACGCGCCGATAGACGGCAGCCAGCCAGACACAACACCGCCGGCCGTCCATTCCGCCACCATCGCGTCGAGGCCCTTGGGCGCGACCTATGGCCGTGGCGAGGCGCTTGCCGTGCGGGTCCTGTTCACAGAGCCGCTGCAAATGTCCGGAGGGGGCAGTTGGGCTACGACAGACCTCTTGCTGGAGACCGGCACGAAAACGCTGGGGACCTGGATCCGCACCGGGGCAACGTCGGCGACCTTCACGTATCTGGTAACCGAGGCCGACATCGACGCCGACGGCGTGTCCCTTGCCGGCGCCGTAACCGTGGGACCGGTCGAGGACGCAGTCGGGAACGCCATCGATGGCGAGTCGATGGCGTTCACGCCATTCACGGCTGAAGACCACAAAGTCGATGGAACGCGAGTTGCAGCAGCTCGCCCCCGACAAGTGGGGTCCAGAGTGAGTTGGAATGGCGGCCAACTGTCCTTTGACGGCATGGTTGTGGCGCGGGGAACGCCGGAGTTTGTTGTGGCTGGCGAGCGTCGCGTCACACGCTTCGACAGGCCACGACACTCCTTCGTGGACAGGGACAGGAACCTGTGGGACATCGGCTACCGCTTCCCCGGCTTTGCCGAGGACGACTTCGACTTCGTCGGCGTGCAACTGCCGCCCGAGGGCTGGGCCGACGTGTCGTTCCTCGATGCTCGGGGGCGTGAAGTCGCGGTTGATTCCATTGCGCTGCCCCGTTCGTTTGGCCCGGCAATCGGCTCGAGCTTCCACGGCGTGGTCCTCGAGCCGCCGGCCCACGGCGGCACCCGCTTCGGCGAGGGACAAACCCTCACGTTTCATGTCGTCTTTACGGAGCCGGTGAACGTCGGCGGCGCAGCAAGGCTGAAGGTGGGGGTACGCGAGCTTCCCTGCACGCCTCGAAACGGGCGCGACCGCCATTTCGTCTGCAGCCGAGTCATCCAGGCCGGCGAGAACGTGACGGATCTGGAGTTGGCAAGAGGGGCATTCCGCCTGCTAGCCATCTCCATCAGGGACGACGAAGGCAATGTCGTCAGCGGGGATCTTTCTGCCTACGCGGAGACGATCGAGCCCTTCAGCGTCGACACCAGGGTACCCCGCATCGAAGGCGTGAGCATTGCCGCACCGGCCGCGAACGGCACCTTTGGCGCCGGCGCCGTTGTTTCGGTGGTCGTCCGGTTCAGCGAGCCGGTGGTCGCCACCGGTTCCGAACAACTGGCGATTGTCATTGGCGACGACACCCGTCTGGCGTCGTTCGATGGCAACTCCGGTGCCGACGGGCTGCGCTTCAGCTATGTGGTTTCGCGTGCAGATGCGGACGCGAACGGGCTCGCGATTCCGGCCGATGCGTTGCGGCTCGAGGGCGGTGCGATCACGGACCGGGCCGGCAACGAGGCATCGCTCGCGCACAGCGCCGTGGGCGAAAGCAGCACGCGCCGTGTGGACGGGAGCGCTACGGATATCTCCACCACGCCGGTGCAGATCCGTGTAGCGGCGGCACCCGCCGCAACGCTCGGTTCCCCGTCCCAAGCCGCCAAGTCCAGCCTGACTTGGACGGCCATGTCCGCATGGCCGAGGCAGCCGCGGATGTCCTTCGCGGTGGAGGCGGATCACCCCGACGTCCTCGTTGGCCGCGCCAGTGGCTTTGTGCGTCGCGGGCAAAGCGTCACCAACAACCTGCGGATGCCCTGCCGGGCCGGTGGAACCGCCAATGTGCGGCTGACGATTCGCGTGAAGAGCACCCGCGTGCCCGTGGCCTGGGACGTGCTCTGTCGAGACGGCGTGATTCGCGTAAGGGAAGTGGAGGTCTTTCAAGGGCCCCTCGCGGGGCGGTTCACCCTGAAGGGCGGAACCGGGCGCGTCGACGCCATCGCCAACCGCCAAAGCGTCCTGCGGGTGCATATCGAGCACGAGTCTGCGGCAACGCCGCCGCTCGCTGCCGGCATACACGTCGCGGGTGTTGCGGCGCCTTTGGATGCCGAGTACGCCGGCTCCATGCGACGCGGCAGAAAGTGGGTGTCAAGCTACACCATGCCGCTGCAAGGCGCGCAGTTCGTGCGGGGAAACGGCCTTGAACTCGTGGCCGACCCCAACGCGCAGTTGGACGCCGATGTCACCGCAACACCGCGATTGAGTTTCGCTTCGCTCACGCCGAGAACGCTGCCGGCGCTGAAACCGGTGTTCGTACCCGTTCAGGTCGTTGACACGACGCCGACCGTGAGCGCCGACGCCCTCCTCGAGGTGGCGCGCAGCCTGTTGCCGATTGCCGGCGTGAGCGCACGGGTGAGAGCTGCACTCGTCTATGAACTCTCCGCCGAGGAGCGAAGCGGCCAGCGAGTCGATGCGGACCGGCTCTTCGACCGAGTGGTGCAACTCGCCAACGAGGAGGGTGCGGCGGACGAGTTTCACATTGCCGTCGCGGCAATGCCGGACGGATGGGAGTCCGACTCCAACCACGTCTATGGCGGCGCCAATCAGGTCGTCGTCGGCGACACTGGGCTCGCCGAACTGGTGGCGTTCGGTCTCGGATGGGGCATGGGGCTGCGGTCGGTGCCTTGCCAGGCGTTGGGGGACCCTGCGTTCCCGTACGCCGGCATCGGTACCGAGGGCAGCTACTCGTTCCTCGAGCAGCGGTTCATCACGGCCACCGAGAACTACTACGACCTGATGTCGGGCTGCGCCCCACAGCACATCTCCGTATACAGCTATCGGCGGGCCTTGGCGTGGGGCGACGGCGCGAGAGAAGCGGCGGAACGTAACGGAGCCACGATGCAGGTGGCGTCGAATTCCGGCGGCAACCGTGGCAGTGGCGGTCGGAACGGGAATGCGGGCGCGGTCGATGGCGGGGTCAGCCATGCACCTGCCATCGTTCGCAGCCTCGCGCTGACGGGATCGGTGGACGAACACGGTTTCTGGTCCCTGTTCGCCGCTGCCACCAGCACCTCACCGCCTCGGATCGATCCAAAGGGCAGTTTCGTCCTCACCCTCCATGACGACTCAGGGCTTCAGATGCACCGCCAACCCCTTGCCACTGCAGACGCTGGCAACGCGTCGGCAGGCCGTGCCGGCACATGGGCTGTGCGCGTCCCGATGCAAGCTCGCGAGGTACACGCCGTACGCATCCGCAATGCAGCCGGCAGCCTGCTGCTCGACAACGACGTACGTCTCCCAGCCGCCCCACACGCGCAGGTTCGTTGAGCGGGCGCCGCAACCTCGACTCGATGCACCGTAGGATTTCGCCCCACTGAAAAGGGCGGGCGTCCTCTTCTTTCTTTTTTTGGGGCAAGGCCGCTTGCGTGGTCTTGTTATGATTCGCGCCCTTTTTTCGCGAGGGCTCTGGCGAGTATCCTTTTGTGAGCGAGCAAACCGAACATCTGTCCGGTGGCGACATGCTGATTCGGGCGTTGCAGGATGCCGGGGTCGAGTACATCTTCGGCTATCCCGGCGGCGCGGCGCTGCACATCTATGACGCCATCTTCCGCCAGCAGCGGGTGGAGCATATTCTGGTGCGCCACGAGCAGGCAGCGACGCACATGGCGGATGGGTATGCCCGTGCGACCGGAAAGCCGGGGGTGGTGCTCGTCACCTCGGGGCCGGGCGCCACCAACGCCGTGACCGGCATCGCCACCGCGTACATGGACTCCATCCCGATGGTGGTGATTTCCGGCCAGGTGGCGAACGAGTTCATTGGCACGGATGCGTTTCAGGAAACCGACATGGTCGGGGTCTCGCGGCCGGTCGTGAAGCACAGCTACCTCGTCAAGGAAGCATCCGAAATTCCGCGCATCGTCGCCGAGGCGTTCTACATCGCGAGCACAGGTCGCCCAGGGCCGGTGGTGATCGACGTGCCGAAGGACACCACCGATCCCGCCCAACTGTTCCCCTACGAGTTTCCGGATTCGGTGACGCTTCGTTCCTACGCGCCGACAACGCGCGGCCACGGCGGCCAGATTCGCAAGGCCGCTCAAGCGCTGCTCGAAGCCAGGCGGCCCGTCATCTACACCGGCGGCGGTCTGGTGCAAGGCAACGCCGGCAGCACCCTCACCAGCATTGCGGACATGCTTGGCTATCCGGTCACCAGCACGTTGATGGGGCTTGGCGCGTACCCGGGCTCGAAGCCGCACTTTCTCGGCATGTTGGGCATGCACGGCACCTACGAGGCCAACATGGCCATGCACCACGCCGACCTCATCTTCGCGGTGGGCGCTCGCTTCGACGACCGCGTGACGAACGATCCGGCGCAGTTCTCGCCAGATGCCAAGATCGTCCACATCGACATCGATCCCGCGAGCATCTCCAAGATCGTCCGTGCCGACATCCCCATCGTCGGGCCTGTGGACTCAGTGCTCCCGGAACTCAAGCGAATCGTCAATGCGGAGATGGCACGGGATCCCTCGCGGCCTGATCGCGTCGCCCTTGCCGAATGGTGGGAGCGCATCGATCGCTGGCGGGCCGAACACGGTCTCGACCACGACCAGCGCCATCGCAACGGGGCTGCGGGTTCGCTGTTGCCGCAGCAGGTGGTGCAGGCGGTGTATCGGGCGACGGGCGGTGACGCCTTTGTCTCAAGCGACGTTGGGCAGCATCAGATGTTCGCCGCGCAGTACTATCACTTCGATCAGCCCCGGCGGTGGATCAACAGCGGTGGCCTCGGCACGATGGGCTTCGGCTTGCCGGCGGCGATGGGCGTGCAGTTCGCCCATCCCGATGCAGTGGTCGCCTGCATCACCGGCGAAGGCAGCTTCATGATGAACATGCAGGAGCTATCCACCTGCATGCAATATGCACTGCCCATCAAAATCATAAATCTCAACAACAAGGCCCTCGGCATGGTGAAGCAGTGGCAGGACATGCAATACGGCGGTCGCCACTCGCACAGCACGTATCGCGATGCCTTGCCGGACTTCGTCCATCTCGCCGAGTCGTTTGGCCATGTCGGCTATCGGGTTCAGGATCTCGACGAACTCGACGCGGTGATGGCGGATGTCTTTGGCGACAAGCACAAGGGCGATCTCGTATTCGTGGATGCTCACATCGATCCGGACGAGCATGTCTATCCCATGGCAATCAAGGGCGGCGCCATGAAGGACATGATCCTGGATCGCGCCGTCTGACCGCACCAGACAGACAGTAGTTTGGACACACCACGATGCGACGCCTGATCGCAGTGCTGATCGAGAACGAGGCCGGTGCGCTGTCGCGGGTGGTGGGGCTCTTTGCCCAGCGCAACTACAACATCGAGTCGCTCAGCGTCGCGCCGACGGAGGATCCAACGCTGTCGCGCCTGACGCTCTGCACCAGCGGCGACGACAGCAAGATCGAGCAGATCACCAAGCACCTGAACCGGCTCATCGAGGTGGTGCGGGTGGTGGACCTTACCGACGGCGAGCATGTCGAACGCGAGATGATGCTGCTCAAGGTGCGCGCCGAGGGCGTGATGCGGGCGGAGGTGAAACGCACCTGCGACATCTTTCGAGGGCAGATTGTGGATGTCGCGGAGAACCTCTACACGGTGCTGCTCACGGGCACTTCCGGCAAGCTCGACAACTTCATTCGCGCGCTGCCGAAAACGGCCATCGTCGAAGTGGTGCGGTCGGGAGTTTCCGGCATCGGCAGGAACGAGAAGATACTGGGGCTTTAGGGCACATCGGGCCAGCAAGAGACAAGCGGAGGGAAACGACCATGCAGGTGTACTACGACAAGGATGCCGACCTCTCGATCATCCAGAAGATGAAGGTGGTGGTGGTGGGCTACGGTTCGCAAGGCCACGCCCACGCCAACAATCTGCGCGACTCCGGCGTCGCCAACATCAAGATTGGCCTGCGCGAGGGGTCGGGCTCATGGCCCAAGGCGGAGAACGCCGGCTTCACCGTACAGCCGGTGGTGGAAGCGGTGACCGATGCCGACCTCGTGATGATCCTGACGCCCGACGAGCACCAGCAGCAGATCTATTCCGACGAGATCGAGCCCAACATCAAGCCGGACGCAGCCATCGCCTTCGCCCACGGCTTCAACATCCACTTCGGCCTCATCGAGCCGCGTGCCGACCTCGACGTCATCATGATCGCACCCAAAGGCCCTGGCCACACGGTTCGCTCTACCTACGTCGAAGGCGGCGGCGTTCCGAGTCTCATCGCCATTGGCCAGAACGCCAGCGGCAACGCCAAGGAAATCGCCCTCTCCTACGCCTCCGCCAACGGCGGCGGCCGCGCCGGCATCATCGAGACGAGCTTCCGCGAAGAGACGGAGACAGACCTCTTCGGCGAACAGGCCGTGCTCTGCGGCGGCGCCGCGGCCCTCGTCACCGCCGGCTTCGAGACCCTGGTGGAAGCCGGCTACGCCCCAGAGATGGCCTATTTCGAGTGCCTGCACGAACTCAAGCTGATCGTCGACTTCTTCTACGAAGGCGGCGTCTCCAACATGTGGTACACCGTCTCCAACACCGCCGAATACGGCGGCCTCACCCGCGGCCCCCGCATCGTCACCGACGAAACCAAGGCCGAGATGAAGCGCATGCTCGCCGAAATCCAGTCCGGCGCCTTCGCCCGCGAGTTCGTCACCGAAAACCGCGCCGGCGCCCCCACCATCAAGGCCATGCGCCGCATGAGCAGCAGCCACGAATTCGAAGAGGTCGGCAGGCTCCTGCGGGCCTTGATGCCCTGGATCGCCGAGAACCAACTGGTGGACAAAACCAAGAACTGATCAGGCAGCGCCTTCCTGGCGCCCCTCTAGCCGCGAATGTGGCTCTGCGCGGTGCGCTCCGAGGGAAGCGGAGCGTTCAATCGCCCGGGAGAACGCGGGTGCAAAGGCTCTGGTGGCGGGCTGGCTCCGCGTCCTGGTCGATGGCGTTGCACGTCTCGTAGGCGATGCGGGCCTGATGGACGACGAAGGCTCGAATTGCTTCGGCGTCCTTCGTGCTTAGGGTCGCCTTGAATGCCGGCATTCCGCCGGTGGCGTAGATGCCTTCGACGACGATTGCGTTCCACGACCGGTGTACCGGAGTGGGGCTGTAGCGAAGGTCAGAGAATTCGCTGTCGGAAACAGCTCCGTCGCCGTGGCACGAGGCACAGTGGACCGCGTAGAGCGCAGCGCCCAAGGCCAGGTCCTCTTCAGTGGCTTCAAGCGCCGGTGGCTCGGGCAGCTCGACGCGAAACTCGAACTCGGCTTCGTAAGGCGCGCTTACGGCTGGTGGCTGTGCCGCCGCGCTCCACGTTGCCGTCAAGACGACAAGCGCCGCTAGGCGGCTGCGCCGTAAGCGGCGCTGGCGCGACAGGGGAGTGACAGGAGAGTGACAGGAGAGGCTTCGTTCGGAGTTCCCACCCCGCCGGGGACGCCGAGTCGCTGACGCGGAAGGAACTGACGCCGGCCACGCACCGCGAG
>VXPR01000124.1 GCA_009839405.1 Gammaproteobacteria bacterium | reverse complement strand
GCACCCATTATCCGAAGCGCCACGACTACGTTCCGGATTGCATCCAACTCGACATCGAAGGCATCCGTACGCTCTCCTGGTTGCCGAAGTCTTGCGCCTACCGACGCATCGACGAGGGGCGCGATCTGGCGTGGTGGCATCCCCTGGTGTCCGGGGACCCCAATACCGTTCACGAAGCCGGCATCAGCGTCGCCGGCAACGTCGTGTCGGAGTCCTCCGTGCATCCGCAGGAACTCGCGGCCTGGCACGCCGGCCGGTTGCAGGAACAAACGGTGAAGTGGGTGGATGAATGAGTTCTCACGCCATTGCCTGGTGGGTAGCTGGCGTCTCCTGCCTCGGCTTGGCGGCTCTCACCTTCGTGCTGCTGCGTCGCTATCCGCTGCTGCAGGGCCTCCGCTGGTTCGTGCCGGCGTTGGTGTTGACGCTGGGGCTCGCGCCGTATCGATTCGACGAGGCCCATCTCGCGCCGGCATGGGTCGTGGCCGGGTTCCGCACCTTCTTCGAAGCCGGCATGGACCCGGGGCCGCCTTGGCGGCTGCTCGGCGCGGCCGCCACGGGCCTCTGCGCCGCCTACATCGCTGCCCTGAGCCTCCGTGGCCTCGGCCATGCAATCCTGCGGCGCATCCACCCGCGCCGCGTCGGCGCCCCGGAAGCACAGATCGACACCGAGGGTGCATCCGACGCACCAAAGCGGGTAAAGTAGCGCCTTTTGTCTGCGGCACCTCCCACCGGAAACGCTGCAGTTAGGGCTCTCACGCAAAGGAGATGGACAGCCGAATGAAGTTCGACAGCACCGACACCTACATTTCGACCGACGAGCTGTCGATGGCAGTGGATGCGGCCGTCAAGCTGGAGCGACCCCTGCTCATCAAGGGCGAGCCCGGCACCGGCAAGACTCTGCTGGCGGAGGAGATCGCCAAGACCTACGACCTGCGTCTCATCACCTGGCACATCAAGTCGCAAACGAAGGCGCTCCAGGGCCTTTACGAATACGACGCCGTCTCCCGCCTGCGCGATTCCCAGCTCGGCGACGATCGGGTGCAGGACATCCGCAACTACATCAAGAAGGGCAAGCTCTGGGACGCCTTCGAGTCCTCCGAGCGGGTCGTGCTGCTGATCGACGAGATCGACAAGGCCGACATCGAGTTCCCGAACGACCTCCTGCAGGAACTCGACCGCATGGAGTTCTTCGTGTACGAGACGAGCGAGACGGTGAAGGCGCAGCACCGCCCCATCGTCGTCATCACCTCGAACAACGAGAAGGAACTGCCGGACGCATTCCTGCGCCGCTGCTTCTTCCACTACATCAACTTCCCGGATCGGGAAACGATGCAGCAGATCATCGAGGTGCATCACCCAGAGATCAAGGATCACCTCGTCAAGGAGGCGATGGAGATCTTCTTCGACGTGCGCAAGGTGCCGGGGCTCAAGAAAAAACCCTCAACTTCGGAGCTCATCGATTGGCTCAAGCTTTTGATGGCAGACGATATTCCCGACGAAATCCTGACCAACCGCGATCCGTCCAAGGCGATTCCGCCGCTGTACGGAGCGCTAGTGAAGAACGAGCAGGACGTGCATCTGCTCGAACGGCTGGCCTTCATGAACCGGCGCGACAGCCGGGGCTAGGCGCGCCATCGACACACCGTCCGTCGAACTTGCGGAGAGACGTCCAACGTGCTGATCAACTTCTTCCTCACGCTGCGCCGCTACAAGGTGCCGGTGACCATTCGCGAGCTGATGGACCTGTTGGCGGCGCTGGACCGCAACGTGGTGTACAGCAACGTCGACGACTTCTACCTGCTCGCCCGCACCTGCATGGTCAAGGACGAGAAGAACTACGACAAGTTCGACCGTGCCTTCAGCGCCTACTTCAAGGGGCTCGAAGACCTGCAGGGCCTCCTTGAATCCCTCATACCGGACGAGTGGCTGCGGCGCGAGTTCGAACGTTCCCTGACGCCTGAAGAACTCGCCAAGATCGAGTCCTTGGGCGGCCTCGAGAAGCTGATCGAGGCATTCCGCAAGGCGCAGGAGGAAGAGGCGAAGAAGGCCGAGGAGGGCGAAGAGGGCAAGGACGGCGAAAAGGGCAATGCCGAGCGCCAGGGCAGGGACGGCCCCGGCCAGGGACGGGGCAAGAAGCGCAAGGCCAAGAAGGTCTGGGATCAGCGCCAGTACAAGAACCTCGACGATTCGGTGGAGCTAGGCACCCGCAACATCAAGATGGCGCTCCGGCGCCTGCGCAAGTTCGCCCGCACCGGCGCGGACGAAGAGCTGGACATGGACAACACCATCCGCTCCACCGCCCACAACGGCGGCATGCTCGATATCCAGATGCGACCGGAACGGCGCAACACGGTGAAGGTGCTGGCGTTCTTCGACATCGGCGGTTCCATGGACGCGCACGTGAAAATCTGCGAGGAGCTGTTCTCCGCCACCCGCACCGAGTTCAAGCATCTGGAAAGTTACTACTTCCACAACTTCATCTATGAATCGGTGTGGAAGGACAACCGGCGGCGCATGAACGAGCGCATCCCGACCTGGGAGATCCTCAACAAGTACGCCCAAGACTACAAGGTGGTGTTCGTCGGCGACGCCACCATGGCGCCCTACGAGATCACCCACGCCGGCGGCAGCGTCGAGCACTGGAACGAGGAACCGGGCGCGCTGTGGCTGAGCCGCTTCACGGAAATCTACGACAAGCTGGTATGGATCAACCCGACGCCGCAGGAGACGTGGGAGTACTCCACCTCGGTCGCCATGACGCAGGACTTGGTGGACGGCGAGATGTACCCCCTCACCATCCGCGGCCTCGAAGAGGGCATGAACACGCTCTCGAAATAGCGCACGTTGGACCTGTCCCCTTCGCTGTGGACAAGCCTTGGGCAAAGGTATCTTGCCTGCTCGGGTGCCGAAGGACGTTTCCATTCCATGGAGATAGTTACCTAACACGTTGATAAACCGAGCATGCGCCTCGAAGTCGAGGCACCACCAACGTGCTAGGTGGGGGCTGGGGCCAGACCCCGAGCGGCAGCGAGGGGTTTGGCGGCGCGGAAGGTGCCGTGAGATGCACATTGAGCGACGGCCCATCACGCTCCTCCCGCCGAAGGCGAAGCGATGATTTCCAAAGACCGTGCCTCGAAGCGGAGTTAACACCAACGTAACCGGCTGGATGGCGCGGTCCCACACGCCATTCGGAGCGAGGGCCCGTCACGCTCCTCGCGCCGAAGGCGAAGCAACCAAGGGCCGGAAGCTGCAACCAGCCCCCTTCCCGCGAGAGACGGACCCGTGCGTGGCGGGGAACGCTACCCTGTTCCCTGCCGTCCGCCAACACATCGATTCTCGGGCGCTATGGGGCGCTTTCTTGGTTTACCGGCGAGGCATTAGCATATTGAGGTCGAGCGAGGCTTAGGCTCGAGGGCGTTCCGAGGACCACATCCATGCAAAGCCAAAGCAAGGGCAAGCGTCCGACCCGGCGTCCAAGACGTCACCCTCTGCCGCACAACCTAACGCCTCCCACGCCGTCCTTCCCGCCAGAGCTCCCCATCACCGAACGCATCGACGAGGTCGTCGAACTGATCCGGCACAGTCCTGTGGTGGTAGTGGCCGGAGAGACCGGTTCCGGCAAGACCACCCAACTCCCCAAGGCCTGCCTCGCCGCCGGCCTCGGCCGCAAGGGCGTCATCGGCCATACCCAACCAAGACGCCTCGCCGCACGCACCGTAGCGGCGCGAATCGCCCAAGAACTCGAAGTGCCCCTCGGCGCGGACGTGGGCTATGCCGTGCGCTTCTCCGAACGTCTGTCCGAGAGAACCTGCATCAAGGTGATGACCGACGGCCTGCTGCTAACGGAAATCCAGCAAGATCAACGCCTGAGGCGCTACGAAGCCATCATCGTTGACGAAGCGCACGAGCGCAGCCTCAACGTCGATCTCCTGCTCGGGCACCTCAAGCGCCTGGTCGGTCGCCGCCCCGATCTCAAGGTGCTCATCACCAGCGCCACCATCGACGTCGCGGCGTTCTCGAACCATTTCGGCGATGCCCCTGTCGTCGAGGTATCGGGGCGTGGCTATCCGGTGGATGTCGCCTACCGCGAACCGAGCGACAATCCTCTCGACGCCCTTGGCGAATGCCTAGAGGAGATCGACTCCGGCAAGGCCCGCTCCGGTGCCCGCGACGTACTGGTGTTCCAGACCGGCGAACGGGAGATCTTCGACACCTCGCACTGGCTCCGCCGCCGCTTCGGCGATCGCTTCGACATCCTGCCACTCTACGCCCGCCTGCCGCCCAAGGAACAGCAGCGCGTGTTCGCCCCAGGCGGCCGGCGGCGAGTCGTTCTCGCCACCAACGTCGCCGAAACCAGTATCACGGTGCCCAACATCGGCTTCGTGGTGGACCCGGGCCTCGCCCGCATCAGCCGCTACAGCTATCGTTCGAAGCTGCAACGCCTGCCTATCGAGGCGATCTCCCAAGCCAGCGCCGCCCAACGCGCCGGCCGCTGCGGTCGGGTAGCTCCAGGCCTGTGCTTCCGCCTCTACGACGAAACCGACTTCGACGCCCGTCCCCCCTACACCGACCCAGAACTCAAGCGCACCAACCTCGCCTCCGTGGTGCTGACGATGCGCGCCTTCCGCCTAGGAGACATCTCGATATTCCCCTTCCTCGACCCCCCGGACCCGCGCGCCGTCCGCGACGCCGTCCGCCTGCTCCACGAGCTAGGCGCCCTGCGCGCTGTGCCGAATGCCCCTGCTTCGGGGGCAGGGCGTCCGGCGCTCGATGGCGCCCGAAGGGCGCGCAAGCACAACGACGCGGACGACGAACTCACCGACATCGGCCGCACCATGGCGCGCATCCCGGTAGACCCTCGCCTCGCCCGAATGCTCATCGAAGCGTCCCGCCGCGGCTGCCTAACCGAAGTGTCCATTGTCGTCGCCGGTCTCGCGGTTCAAGACCCCCGCCTGCGCCCG
Source organism: Gammaproteobacteria bacterium (assembly GCA_009839405.1). GTDB lineage: Bacteria > Pseudomonadota > Gammaproteobacteria > Pseudomonadales > Azotimanducaceae > VXYL01. Next base: position 16,133 of record VXPR01000124.1, on the reverse strand, counting down.
CTGGACCGTCGCGACGCTGCCGACGAAGCCCACCGAGCCTTCGCCGACGACTCCTCCGACTTCCTCGCCTACGTCAACCTCTGGTACTGGCTCGAAACCACCCGTGACGCAACCACGCGCAGTGGCTTCCGGCGCGAGTTGGAGCGCCGCTTCCTGAGTCCGGTCCGGGTCGGCGAGTGGCGCGCCCTGCACCGTCAACTCCTGCTCTCCTGCAAGCGTCTTGGAATGCGCTTCAACAGCGCCGAGGCCGACTACCAAGGAGTCCACCGTGCCCTCATCGCCGGTTCCCTCTCATTCGCCGGCATGAAGGACGACACGGCAAAGGAGCGCTTCTCCTATGCCGGCGCTCGCGACTTAAGCTTCCGCATCTTTCCTGGCTCAGCCTTGAGCAAACGCCGCCCCAAGTGGATCGTCGCCGCCGAGATCAGCGACACCGGCCGCACCTATGCCCGCTGCGTCGCCGCCGTCGAACCGCGCTGGCTGGAGGAAGCCGCCGGCCATCTGCTGAGGCGATCCTTCTCGGACCCCGAGTGGGACGCTACCCGCGGCGAGGCCATCGTCCGCGAACGCGCAACCCTTTATGGGCTACCGGTCGTCAACAACCGCGCGCGGCGGCTGGCCGACATCAACGCCGGCCAAGCCCGCGAAATCTTCGTCCGCGAAGCACTCGTGCGCGGCGATACAAGCCTCAAGGCGCCCTTCCTCGCCCACAACGGACGCCTCATCCGCGAGGTGCTCGCGCGCCAGGACAAGGCACGGCGAACGGACCTGCTGGCCCCCGAACCAATACGCACCGCCTTCTACCTCGAACGCCTGCCCGACGACATCGTCGGCCTCAAGTCCTTCGAGGCATGGCTACGTCACGCGTCCCCCGCGGGCCTCGCGGCGCTGGAAATGACCGAAGCAGACCTCGCAACCAGCGTCCAGGTACACCTGGCCGAGGACGCCTTCCCGAGCCGCCTGCAACTCGCCGCCGGTGGCGAGGCGCAACTCCGCTACCGCTTCGCTCCCGGAACCCCCGACGACGGCATCTGTGCCGAACTCGATTCAGGTCTTCTCGCGAACGCCCATCCCGAGGACTTCGAGTGGCTCGTGCCAGGGTTTTTGGAGGAGAAGTGCACGTTGCTCCTGCGCAGCTTGCCAAAGTCTGCTCGCCGCCGCCTTGGCCCCATTCCCGACTGCATGCAGCAGCTCATGCCCGTGCTGCTGAGCAAGGGCCTGCATCGCCAAGAACGGCTCACCCAAGCCCTCACGCAGGTTCTCGGTAGCGTGTTCAGCGTGAATGTGTCCCCTAGCGACTGGCATCCCGAACGGTTGCCCCCGCACCTAACCGTCAATGTGCGCGTGTTGGGGCCAAGTGCCGGCCGCGGCCGCCGAGGCAAGCGCCGCGTCCTCGACGAAGATCGCGACTTGGTCGCGCTCAAGCAGCGCCTGCTCGCGCGAGTGGAACAGCACATGGCAGATGGGCTGCGAGAAACCCATGAACGGGAGGCGCTGACGGAGTTTCCCGCCGAGGGCGTTCCGAGCCAGCGCATTGCCCGCACGGAAGACGGCCAAACCGTCGTTTATCCGGTGCTGGTGGACCGAGGTGCCACGGTGGACCTCCTCATCCAGTCTTCCTCGAAAGGGCAGGGCGCGACCAACCGACGCGGCCTTGCGCGCCTAGCCCTCTTGGCCGACCGCCGCGCTAGCCGCAAGATGCGGCGCGAGGTGGAGTCGGACACCCAGATGCCGCTCTACTTCGCGCCTCTCGGCACGATGGCTGAACTCGTGGATGAAGTGTTGCGGGCGACGACTTGGCAGACCTTCTTCGAGGGCCGGCCACTACCGGAAACCCGCCAAGACTTCGACGAGCGCCTCGCGGCGGCCAGCAAACATCTCCCAGGCACATTTCAGCGAATCCTGGAACTCACGCGTTCGATCCTGGCCAGACGATTCGCCGTCGCCGGCGTCTTGGAGCACCTGGACTCGCCGGCCTACCGCGCCGCTCGTGCCGACATGGAGTCCCAACTCGCACAAATCGCCGGCAAGGACTTCCTCTCGGCAACCCCCGGCACACGCTTGGCCGACATCCCCCGCTACCTAGACGGTATGGAATGGCGCGGCCACAACCTCCAAGGCCGAATCCAGCGAGACCAGCAGGGCATCGAAACCCTGGCCCGCTGGCAATCCCGCCTCGCAACCCTGCGCGAAGCCACCGGCGAAACCGAAACCACCACCGACCTCAGGTTCCTGCTCCAGGAACTGCGCATTACCCTGTTCAGCCAAAGAACCGGCACCCGCGAAAAGGTCTCGGAAGTCCGCCTCGAACGCCTGTTCCAGCCTGCCGAACGCGCAGCGGGACTTCGCTAACGGAACCCCAGCAGCTTTCGCGCCAGCGAAAACTGCCAGAGCGCCGCGAAGCGGCGCTAGAGCACCGGCGAGCAGGTGCGGCAGAGGGCGTAGATGTGGCGGGGGTCGTTCAGGAGGAAGAGCCGGTCCATCTCTTCGGCCATGTGGCGTGCGGCGGCTGCTGGCAGCCTTGGCGCGATGGTTGCGAGCTCTTCGACCATGCGGCTCAGGAGTTCCTCCTGGGGCGATAGTCGCCGGTGTAGGTGGCGCACCTCGGGGTCGTCGATTTCGGCGAGTTCGGCGGCGATGCGGATGGCGTCGTCCAGGGTGCCCACTTCGTCCACGAGGCCCACTTCCAGGGCCTGCTGGCCGCTGTACACGCGGCCGTCCGCCACGGCGCGTACCTCGTCTGGAGTCATTCCGCGGCCTCGGGCGACCACATTGATGAACTGGCGGTAGGTGTAGTCGACGCTCGATTGCAGCACGCGCTGCATCTGCTCGCCGACACCGTCGAAGACGTTCATGCCGCCGACCAAGGGGCCCGTGGCCACGCCGTCGAAGTTGACGCCCACGCCGGCGAGGCTCTCTTCGAGCGTCTGCACCATGGCGAACACGCCAATGGAGCCGGTGATGCTGAACGGCGAGGCAACAATGCGGTCCGCTGCGGTGGCGATCCAATATCCCCCGGAGGCTGCGGCCGAACCCATGGACACCACCACCGGCTTGCCCTTCGTGCGCAAGAGTTCAAGCTCTCGGCGAATGGCTTCGGAGGCGAAGGCGCTGCCACCACCGGTGTCGAGTCGCACCACGAGTGCCTTCACGCTGTCGTCCTTGCGGACGTTGCGGAGGCGTCGGGTCATGTCGCCGGCGCGTATGCCGGCGTCGCCGGAACCGGAGAGGATGAGGCCGGAGGCGGTGATGACAGCGATGGGGGCGTCGGTCGATGGCAGGGCAGGGCGCAGGTAGTCGGCGAACGAGGTGCCGCGATAGCCGTCGCCATCTCTGCCCACCATGTCGGCGAGGCGAACGCGCACCTCGTCCGCGTCGACCAGCTCGTCCACCAGGCCAACCTCGAGCGCTGCCCGTGCTGCGTCCCCGTCGGCGGCCGCCAGGTGCTCGTCGTAGCGCGCTGCGAAGTCCGCTAGTGCATCGGTGGCGATGCCGCGGTTGTTGGCAACCTGGTTTAGGAACAGCGTCCAAGTCTGGTCCACCAGCGCCTGATAGCTGCGCCGGGATTCCTCGGACATGTCGTTGCGGGTGTAGGGCTCGACGGCGTCCTTGAACTCCCCGGCACGGAAGACGTGGACATTCACCTTGAGCTTGTCGAGCAAGTCCTTGGTGTAGAAGCCGAACAGGCCATAGCCGAGGAAACTCACCTCACCCATCGGCGCAAGGAAGACCTGGTCGGCGAAGCTCGCGAGGTAATACTGCCCTTGGCTGAAGTGGTCGCCGAAGGCGACGACTTGCTTGCCGCTCGCCTTGAATGCCGTCAAGGATTGGCCAATAGTGTGCAGGTGCGCGGGTTGTACGAACGCGAGGTCTTCAACATCAAGAAACAAGGCACCGATGCGGTCGTCTTCGGCAGCCTTTGCCAACGCTCTGGTGATGTCCCGCAGCCGTGGGCCCGTCGGCGGCACCCCTGCGAGCACGTCGGTGGCAGAAGGGGGAGTGCGTTCCTCGACGATGCTGCCGGCGGGGTCGAGCACCAAGGCGCTGCCGGGTTCGATGGTCTGGGTCGAAGGTCCGGACGAGACCACGAGTGCTACGATGCCGATGGCGACCAGGAGCACCAGCGCATTGCCGAGCGCGGCGCGTCCCCACGCGAAGGCACGGGATACGCCGGAGAAGAACCGCCTGATGGCACTCTGCGTGGACATGGGCGAGGTCGATTGCGACTAGGCGTGCCATTGTGGGAACTCCGGGCGACAATTGGAAGTGTCAAGTTCGCGCCAACGCATGGCCAGCAGTTCGCTCGAGAGAACTGCCAACGCGCCCTGACGCGCGCACCTGTAGAGGTCTGCAGTTCGCGTCAGCGAACTGCCAACGCGCCCGTCGGGTTGCGCCGCGAGCCCCTTCGGGTGTTGGCCGACCCGCAGCATGGTGTCTGGTTTGGATGACTAGGGAGCGTCCTTGAGGTGAAGCCGCTGTGGCGCTGGCAAGAGTTGCGCTCGGCCTTGGGGTTGGCGGCCGAGGAAGGGCCCGACATCGGCGGTTTCGCCATAGATTCGCGCCTGCTTTCTCCCGGCGACTTGTTCGTGGCATTGCTCGGGGATCCGGGGCCGCGCTTCTATGCCAGTTCGGCTTCGGAGCGCGATGGCCATGACTTCGTTGCCGACGCGATCCGGCGCGGCGCCGCCGGCGTGCTTGTGCATCGAGACGAACGCTACGGCGCTCCCGCGCTGTGCGTCCCGGACACCCTCGATGGGCTTTGGGCGCTCGGCCGCCACCGACGGAGCCGGCTTGCCTGCCCGGTAGCTGCCGTCACCGGCAGCAGCGGCAAGACCACATGCAAGGAGTTTCTTGCCGCCGTACTCGGCGCGTTCGCCACCGACGGGAGCTTCAACAACCACATCGGCGTGCCGCTGTCGCTCGCCTCGACGCCCGTGGATGCCGCGGCAGCGGTGTATGAGATCGGCACCAACCACCCCGGCGAAATCGCGCCGCTCAGCCGATTGGCCGCGCCCAACGTCGCCATTGTCCTGAACATCCATCCGGCGCACATCGAGTTCTTCGACGGCCTCGATGGCATCCGGCGGGAAAAGCTCTCCATCGCCGAGGGTCTTGGCGCAGATGGGGTGCTGGTGCGGAACGAGCAAGTGCAGGCGCAGGGCGATGCGCCCCGGACCCTCACATTCGGCAGGGAGGCGTCGGCGGACGTGCGGCTGGTGGCCATCGACGGCGACCGGGCGCGATTGGCGACGCCCGCAGGCATCATTGCTGCGCCGGTGCCAGGGGGCGGGCAGCATCGCGCCATGTCCGTGGCTGCCTGCGCCGCCGCGCTGCTGGCGCTCGGATTGCCGCTCGCGCAACTCGAACGGCTCGATGCCGCCAAACTGCCGAAGGGACGCGGCAACCGCATCGAGGTGGGCGGCGTGACGGTGATCGACGACAGCTACAACGCCAACCCCGCGAGCATGAAAGCGGCCTTGCTGGGCCTCGCCGCCGAACCCGCAAGTCGCGGCGGTCGCCGCGTGGCGGTACTAGGCGAGATGCTGGAGCTCGGCGATGGTGGGGAGCGCTTCCATCGGCAACTCGCAGCCGATTGCCAAGGGCTGGACCAGGTGTTCTGCATCGGTTCTGGCATGGCACCGTTGCGCGACGAACTCCAGGCGACGGGCGACGTGCAGTGGCTTCCCGAAGCAGACGCGGATTTCGCCGCCGCCTGTGCGCGAACGCTGCGGCCGGGCGACACGGTGCTGGTGAAGGGTTCCAACCGCGTCTTCTGGGCCAACGGCTTCGTCAACGCACTGGTGGCGGCTTTGAGCGAGGACTGATACTTGAGGCGGTCGCCACCGGAGTTGCGGCGACCGTCCGCGCGGTGGTCAGTCCGAGTGCCGGTCGATGGTCACGGTCGGGGACAGCGCGATTAGCTCGTAGCCCTCGCCTTCCATGCATGCACGATAGGCGAGGAACTCCGGCGAGTCTCGCCGCACGCCTAGCACGTTCATCTGCGTGTCGGAAATACAGCGCGAGTTGTGGAAGTTGTACTTCGCCACCGACACATCGGCGCGAGCCCAATGATGGGTGGGCTGGCTCATCTCGCCACCCGAGCCGATGCTGGCGCAGCCGGCCGCAGCCAGCAGAAGCCCGCCACACACCAGCTTTGTGCAAGGGACCAGCTTGTCCAACACAGGCATTTTCCGTCCCCATGGAGACAGGGGCAGTCGAACCTACGCCCCCCAAACGGAAAATGCAACGTTTTTCTAGGAAGAAAAATCCGTGAATTCTAGGAACATGATTCCGCTTTTACCTAGGAAGATTCTTCCGCTCGGGTTTAGGAGGAAAAATCCGCCTTGCGCGCGAACCGTTTTCACCGCGCAAGCCATGTGGCGAAGCGCTCGTTCATCTCCTCGCCGTTGTCGCTCCACCATTGCCAGTCGCTGCGTAGCGAGTTGGCCATGTTCTCAGGGCTCGTCGGCATATGCGGACGCATGTCGACGCCGGTCGCGAGGTGGGTGGAAACGAATGGCAGGGCCGAGCGTCGGGCCGGGCTGTAGGCAATGTACTTGCCGACCGCCGCCATGATCTCCGGGCGCGATGCGAAGCGGACGTACTTGAGGGCGTTCTCAAGCCTCGGCGTGCCAGCGACGATTCCGAGCGGACCGTGGTCCAGCACCTGCCCGTCCCAGACGATCACGAACGGCTGCCCTTCAAGAACCTGGGCGTTGAAGATGCGACCGTTGTAGGCGGTGGACATGGCGACCTCGCCGTCCGCCAGCATCTGCGGCGGCTGGGCGCCAGCCTCCCACCACACCACCTCATCCTTGATCGTGTCCAGTTTGCGGAAGGCGCGGGCGATGCCCTCGTCGGTGTCCATCACGGCGTACACCTGGTCCGGCGGCACGCCGTCGGCCATGAGCGCGAACTCCATGTTGACCAGTGGCGAGCGCCGCATCCCCCGGCGGCCGGGGAAGCGTTCGAGATCGAAGAAGTCGGCCACGGTTTGCGGGGCGCTGTCACCCAGTCGATCGGCGTTGTAGGCATAGACCGTGGAATAGAAGATGGTGCTGGCGCCGCAGTCACCGATGGTGTCTGGGAGATAGTCGTCCTGGATTGACGTGCCGTCGGCGGAGGGGGCGAGGGTGGCGGCGTCGACCTCCTCCAACAGTCCCTCGTCGCAGCCTCGGGTGGCATCCGCGACTTCCATGTCCACGACATCCCAGCGCACGGCCCCTGTCTCGACTTGGGCGCGGACCTGGGCAAGGCCCCCGTTGTAGTCCTCGAGCCGCACCTCGATGCCGGTCTCGGCCATGAACGGCTTGATGATCGCCTCTTGGCAGGCGCGCGCGTACGAGCCGCCCCAGGACACGACGGTAATGGTGTCGGCCTGTGTCGGCAGGGCGATGCCCAGCGTGACGAAGAGGCCAGCGACAGTGAGGTTGGAGGCGAAGGGACGCCGGGACCCGAATATGGTCATGATCTTCTCCGAATGCGCTTGTTGGTCCAACATACCACCTACCGTCGCGCCCCTTCAGCGTGCGGCTCCGGCTCCCTTGATTTTTCGTTCGACGCCCCGCAACAGGGTATGATCCCGTTGCGCATGAACAGCACCCTCCCATGATCGTCGACGCCCAAGGCCGGCGTTTCCGCAATCTTCGGCTCAGCCTCACTGCGGCCTGCAACTACGCATGCACCTATTGCGTGCCGGACGGCAAGCGGCTGCAGGCAGCGGCGCTTGAACTGTCCGCCAGCGAACTCGTGCGCGCGGTACGCCTGCTGATCGACTCGGCGGGGATCGAGAAGCTGCGCATCACGGGGGGCGAGCCGCTGTTGTCCCCCAAATTCGAGGAAGTGCTGCCGCAAGTGATGGCGCTCGGGCTTCGAGACGTGTCCATCACCACCAATGGGCAGCTTCTCCCGCGCAAGGCGCGCACGGTGATCGACTCTGGCGTCCGCCGCATCAACGTCAGCCTCGACACCCTGGACCCGGCCCGCTTCCGCGCCATCGCCCGCAGCGGCGATCTCGATACCGTGCTGCACGGGATCGACCTCATGCTCGAGGCCGGCCTCAAGGTAAAGGTCAACATGGTGCCCATGCGCACGGCGAATGTGGACCAAGTGCTGCCAATGCTCGACTATTGCCTCGATCGCGGCATCGAGCTGCGCTACATCGAGCTGATGAACATGGGGCATCTGAAGCAGGGCGCGTCGTTTGTTCGCGACTTCTTCGGCATGGAGGACATCCTTGCCCTGATCGGCTCGCGCTACGAATACGCAAGGACCGACGCCGCCTTCGACTCCACTTCGGTGCGTTTCGAGGTGCCGGGGCGCGGCGTGTTCGGCATCATCGCCAACGAGTCGGAGCCGTTCTGCGCTTCCTGCACGCGGCTCAGGCTTGCCTCCAACGGCTTCCTCTACGGCTGCCTGTCGAGCAGCCACCGCCACGACATGAAGGACCTCTTGGCGCTGCCGGACGATGGCGCCCGGGCAGCGCTGCAGCGGCTCCTGCTGGCGGCACTCGGCGACAAGCAGACCCTTTCGTTTGCCGGCGAAGTAACCGTGATGAAATTCATCGGTGGCTAGGACCACGCCGGGGTCGGCAGTTGCAGAGCAACTGCCAATGCGCCCGCAGGGGCGCGCGTTCATCGGCGGATAGCCGGCTGCGCCCCTTGTGGCGATGGATCCATTCACGCAACTGCTGGAGACAGCACAGAACCGTCGCCTGCCACCGGTGCATCTGTGGCAGCCAGAGCGGGTGGGCAGCATCGACATCCGCATCGTCGCCGACGGCACCTGGTTTCACGAAGGCGTCGCCATTCGCCGCATCGCCATCGCCCGCGTCTTCTCTACCATCCTGCGCTTGGAGGACGGCCAGTACTATCTGGTGACGCCCCCGGAAAAGCTCGCCATCGAGGTGGAGGACGCGCCGTTCATCGCCGTGGACATGGAATCAAGCGGGCAGGGGAAGGAACGCCGCCTGGTCTTCGCCACGAATCTCGACGATGCGGTGCAGGCGGATGCGGAGCACCCCATCACGGTGGCGGGAACTCCCGCCGAGCCACGGCCCTACGTGGAGGTGCGTGACGGCTTGCGGGCCCTGATCGCTCGCAGCGTCTTCTACCGCCTCGTGGACATCGCAGAAACAGAATCGAGCGGCGAGGTGAGCATCTGGAGCGCCGGCGCCCGCTTCGTGTTAGGCCAAGCTACCGACTAGACACCCTTCCGGGCCGCCCAGTTGCAATGGAACAAACCGCGCAACCCGCTGGAAAAACCAACAATGTGCCTCGAAGCCGAGCCAACACCAACGTGTGGGCCGGATGGCGCGGTCCCACACGCCATTCGGAGCGAGGGCCTTTCACGCTCCTCCCGCCGAAGGCGAAGGAACCAAGGGCCGGAAGCTGCAACCAGCCTCCTCCCCGCGAGACGGGCCTGTCGGCAGTGGGGAAGGGGTCATGTTCCCGCCGTCTGTGGCCCGGCGTCTCCACCTAGGACGCCTGCAACATCTGCTGGTGCCACGTCAACCCGTAGCTACATGTTCGGGTAGTTGGGCCCTCCCATCCCTTCCGGCACCACCCAGGTGATGTTCTGGGCGGGGTCCTTGATGTCGCAGGTCTTGCAGTGGACGCAGTTCTGGGCGTTGATCTGGAAGCGGAACTCGCCCGCCTCCTCGACCACCTCATACACCCCCGCCGGGCAATAGCGCTGGGCTGGCTCGTCGAACATCGGCAGGTTGTCGCGGATCGGGACGGCGGCATCCGCCAGCGTCAGGTGGCAGGGCTGGTCCTCCTCGTGGTTGGTGCTCGAGAGGAACACCGACGAGAGCTTGTCGAACGAGAGTTCGCCGTCCGGCTTCGGATAGTCGATCACGGGCGCCTTCGCCGCCGGCAACAGGGTCGCGTGGTCGGGCGTCGGGTCGGCGAGCGTGAACGGCATGTGCCCGCGGGCGACCTTCTGATCGATCCAGGCGTAGGCAGCACCAAACAGGGTGCCGAACTTGTGCAATCCCGGCTGGATGTTGCGGGCCAGGTGCAACTCCCGGCCGAGCCAAGAGTCGTGCACGCGGCCCTCGAAGTCGGCGAGTTCGGTGTTCTCTTCGCCCCGTTCGAGCGCGTCGAAGACCGATTCCGCCGCCAGCATCCCCGACTTCATGGCGGTGTGCGAACCCTTGATCTTGAGGGCGTTCAGAAAGCCGGCGTCGTCGCCCACCAGCGCAGCTCCGGGCACCGTCAAGCGGGGCAGTGCCCGGATGCCGCCCTTGACTATGGCGCGGGCACCGTATGCCACACGGCGTCCGCCCTGCAGCACGTCGGCAAACAAAGGATGGTGCTTGAGCCGCTGCAGTTCGTCGAAGGGCGACAGATGCGGATTGCGATACGACAAATCGACGATGATGCCGAGGGAAACCTGGTTGTTCGGCAGGTGGTAGAGGAACGACCCGCCGCTTGTTCCGCGCACCCGACCGAGCGGCCAGCCCACGGCATGCACCACGGCGCCCGGTCGGTGGCGTTCCGGGTCCACATCCCAAAGCTCCTTCAGGCCGATGGCGTAGTGCTGCGTTGCGGAGTCCTTGGCGAGGCCGAACTTGGCCATGAGTTCCTTGCCGAGATGTCCGCGACAGCCCTCGGCGAACAGCGTGAACTTGGCGCGCAGCTCATAGCCGGGCTCGAACACCGGCTTGCGCTCGCCGCTCGCGTCGACGCCCATGTCCTTGGTGGCAATCCCGCGCACTGAACCATCGTCGCCATAGAGGATCTCGGCGGCGGCAAAGCCTGGAAACACGTTCACGCCCAGTTCCTCAGCCTGGGTGCCGAGCCAGCGACAGAGATTGCCGAGCGAGAGGGCGTAATTGCCGCGGTTCTTGCTCTCGTGTGGGATCGTCCACATGGGCAGGAGGATGCGGTTGGTGTCGTTGACTAGGAAGTAGAAGCGGTCGTCGGTGACGGGGTTGTCGAGCGGCGCGCCGTTCGCCGCCGCTTCGGGAAACAGCTCGCTGAGCGACTTCGGCGCCAGCACGGCGCCGGAGAGGATGTGGGCGCCGATCTCGGAGCCCTTCTCGACGAGGCAGACGGAAAGCTCGCGTCCGGCTTCGTTGCCGAGCTGCATCAGCCGGCAGGCGGCTGCCAAGCCAGAAGGCCCGCCGCCAACGATGACGACATCGAAATCCATGGACTCGCGGGCTTGGTCTTCCATGTGGGGTCCTTGTTGGGGTTGGCTCGTTTGCAATTATAGATGGGTCGGTTTGGCGGACAGGCGGGCTCGCTTTTGGTGGATTTCCAACAGCAGTGCCTCGAAGCCGAGCCAACACCAACGTGCCGGCCGGATAGCGCGGTCCCATACGCGACTCGAAGCGAGGGCCCATCACGCTCCTCCCGCCGAAGGCGAAGCAATCAAGGGCCCGAAGGAGCAACCAGCCGTCACCCCGCGAGACGGGCCTGTTGGTGGCAATAAAGCGGCCCAGTTCCCTGCCGTCCGCGGCCAGGTGCCCCCGCCAGGGCGCGAACCTGGTCGGCTTGCCGAATGCTGGCTTTTTGTCATTGCCGGCGTGCCTTTTTTGTTGCGATGTAGGAAAATGCGCGGCTTTGTCGCGGCGCATGGGCAGCCGCGGCTTGGAACATGAGGTCGTTCAATGAAGGTACTCGTACCCGTCAAGCGGGTGGTGGACGCCAACGTCAAGGTGCGGGTGAAACCCGACGGGACGGGCGTCGATCTCGGCAACGTGAAGATGGCGGTCAATCCGTTCTGCGAGATCGGCATCGAGGAGGCGGTGCGGCTCAAGGAAGCCGGCGTCGCGGAAGAGGTGATCGCCGTGGCCGTGGGGGAGAGTACCGCGCAGGAGCAGCTTCGCACCTGCCTCGCCCTCGGCGCAGATCGCGCCATTCTGGTAGAGGCCGACGCTGCCCTCGAACCGCTGGCCGTCGCCAAGGTGCTAAAGGCCGTGTACGACAGCGAGCAACCGGGCATCGTCATCTTCGGCAAGCAGAGCATCGACGGCGACAACGGCCAAACGGGGCAGATGTTCGCCGCGCTGACGGGTCTTGCCCAAGGCACGTTCGCCTCCAATGTGTCGGTGAACGGCGACAGCGCGCAAGTCACCCGCGAGGTGGACGGCGGCCTGCAGACGGTGTCGCTGAAGATGCCTGTGGTCGTCACCACGGACCTGCGCCTCAACGAACCCCGCTACGCCTCGCTGCCGAACATCATGAAGGCGAAGCGCAAACCCCTCGACGTGACTTCGCCCGAGGCGCTGGGCGTCGACGTGACGCCCCGCACGGAAGTGCTCGATGTCGCGCCGCCACCGGACCGACAGGCCGGCATCAAGGTTGAGAGCGTCGAGGATCTAGTGGACAAGCTCAAGAACGAAGCAAAGGTGATCGAATGACCGTTCTCGTCATCGCCGAACACGACAACTCGGCTCTTCGGCCCGTAACCCTCAACGTCTTTGCCGCTGCGCTCGATATCGGCAGCGAAATCGATGTACTGGTCGCCGGAGCGGGCTGCGCCTCGGTGGCGGACGAAGCCGCCGCAATCGACGGCGTGCGCAAGGTGCTGCTCGCGGACGCGCCGTGCTACGAACACCAGCTCGCCGAGAACATGGGCGCGCTGATTGCCGAAGTAGGGGCCGCCTACGACCACATCCTCGGTGCCCACACCACCACCGGCAAGAACTTCCTGCCGAGAGCGGCAGCGCTGCTCGACACGCAGATGGTGTCCGACATCATTGGCGTCGACGCGCCGGACACGTTCCGGCGTCCCATCTACGCCGGCAACGCCATCGCCACGGTGAAGTCGAGCGACGCCAAGCGGGTGATTTCGGTGCGCGGCACGGGCTTCGATCCGGCGCCTGCCGGCGGCGGCAGCGGCGCGGTGGAGGCCGTTGGCACGGCCCACGACGAAGGTAAGTCGAGCTTCGTTGGCGAGGAAATCGCCGCGTCCGAACGCCCGGAACTGACGGCCGCCACGGTCATCATCTCCGGCGGTCGCGGTATGCAAAGCGGCGACAACTTCGTTCTCCTCGAGGGCATCGCCGACAAGCTCGGAGCAGCTATCGGTGCATCCCGCGCCGCGGTGGACGCCGGCTTCGCCCCGAACGACATGCAGGTGGGCCAGACCGGCAAGATCGTCGCTCCCGACCTCTACATCGCGGTGGGCATCTCCGGCGCCATCCAGCACCTCGCCGGCATGAAGGACTCCAAGGTGATCGTCGCCATCAACAAGGACGAAGACGCGCCCATATTCCAAGTGGCGGACTACGGCTTGGTGGCAGACCTCTTCAACGCCCTGCCTGAGCTAGAGGCGGCGCTCTAGCGAGGCATTGGCAGCCTCCTCGAACAACGCCTGCCGGCAAACACCGAAGCAACAATCCCTGCCATGCGAGGGCCTCTCTGGAGGGAGGGCGTCCCGCCCTCCAAGCGTGCCGAAGGCGCGCACGCAGCGGAGCCGGCCAAAACTACCACCACATGCGTCCCAGACAACATCAACGAAGTGCCAGCGGCCATCCGCCACGGCAGGAAGGTCAAAGCGAGACGCTAACGTTCGACCAGTCTCCAAGTGACGCCGCAAAGGTCGATCGCGTCGAACTTCCTTCGGCTGCCGGGTGCCGCCCAAAGGTCCACGCCGATGACGCCGGTACGGCCGCTTGATGGCGGGGCGACGAAGCGCATGGTTTGATTGCCGGCTAGCCGCAGGGTGGCAGGGTTGGACGGGTCTATGGTGCAACCCGCTCCGAGCCCCCGCATCCAGCGTGCGCACATCTCGGCCGGGTCCGCGTCGCGAGGGGCGATCTCCACCGCCGCGAACCCCGTCGTGACCCCGCCGTGAGGCCGCGCATCCACACCTAGCTGCCAGGTGTTGCCAGCTGGGAAGTACGCGCCCTTGTTGCCTGGAAACTCGTCCGCCCCCGGCCAATTCTCCTGAATCTCCGCCAGCGTGCCGAAGTCCCGAGGGTGAAACTGCACGTTCACGCCGGACACGGTTCCGGGCTCCTTGGGCAGCGCCTCGCCAAGCTGATAGCGCCCCGCCTCGACCCCGGCGAGCCCCGACCCAGGCGAGCCCGGACACACGTTCCAATCCCCTGACACGATGCCGATCTGATCGCCCTGGGCCGCCATAGACTCCGACGCCGCCGCGACATCCGGCACCTGCACAATCGCCATGTAGCCACAGTCGCCATTGCGCTCAAGCAACCTCGTCTGCGTCGTCGAACGCTGCCAAGCAAGATCGGTGGGACAAACGGTCTCCAGAAACGAATCCCCCAACCGAATATGCGTGTTGGTGAGATTACCCCCAGCCGCCATGCGCGGATCCCGAAACACCACCTGCGCATCGAACGCCGTACACAAGAGATTCGACGTCCACTCAAGATCGTAAGCAACCAAACAAATCTGCCGAAGACGAAGCACCGGATCGACTGCCACAACAAGCTCCTGCCACGAACCCGCGCCACCTTACGCTTGCGACGCTGCCGGCATCAACAGGGAGGTGGGCGCTGGGGAGGGGTTGGCGGCGCTGGCGCGGCCTAACGGGCGCCTTGGCAGTTAGCTACGCGAACTGCTGGCCCTTGTGCTGGCATTAGCTCGCCGCTAAGGCTAGGAGGTAAGCGCCGTTTGCAGCGGCGCTTACCTCCTAGCCGAAGTCTGGGCCGCGGGCCTCTTTGCGAAAGCGGGCCGGAGTGCGCTTGGCCGTGAACCAGCGCACTTGGGCGGCGGTCTCGTGGACGGTGTGGGCCACGTCGAGGATGAGGGCGAACAGCGCCATCCGCACCAGCACGCCGTTGTCGGTTTGGCGGAAGATGGCGAGGTTAGGGTTGGCGTTCAGGTCTTCGTCGAGCTCCTGGGCCGCGGGGCGGGAGTCGCGGGGCAGGGGATGCATGATGACCGTGTTCGGTTCGCAGTGGCGGGTGTAGATTTCCTGATTGAGGCGAAAGAGGCCCCGATAGCGGTTGGCTTCGGCGGCGGTAGGGAAGCGTTCTTCCTGGGTGCGCGTGACGTAGAGGATGTCCACGTGGCTGATTCCCTGCTCGAGGCTATGGTGTTCGTTCACCTCGTGGCCTCGCTCGGCGAGTCGGCGAGTGATTCCGGCCGGTGCTTCGAGCCCCGGTGGGGAGACGAGATGCACCTCGATGCGGTCAAAAAGCGCCAGCAGCTTGAGCAGTGAATGAACGGCGCGACCGTACCTGAGGTCGCCGATCAGGGCGATACGCAGGCCGTGGATGGAGCCGCCGCGGGCAGCGATTTCGGTGCGGATGGTGTAGAGGTCCAACAGCGCCTGGCTTGGATGCTCGTTGGCACCGTCGCCGCCGTTGATGACCGGCACGCGCGACGTCTCCGCGAACTCCGCCACGGCGCCGGCCTCTGGGTGGCGCATCACGATCACGTCGCTGTAGCCGGACATCACCCGCGCGGTGTCGTGCAGCGACTCGCCCTTGGCGATGGAGGAAGCGCCCACTTCGGCGATCTCGCGCACATCGCCGCCGAGCAGGTTGAAGGCACAGCCGAACGAAACCCGCGTGCGCGTGCTCGGCTCGAAGAACATGTTGGAGAGAATGGCTCCTGCGAGCACCCGCGTCATGCGCTCGCGGCGGGCAAAGGGCGCCATGTCGTCGGCCACCGCGAACACGCGTTCGATGCCACCGCGCTCGAACTGGTCAACAGAAAGTATGTGACTGCCAACGAAATCCACGGTATCCCTCCATGCCTGGAGTCGCGACGCCCCAATGCGAGCAATCGTAGGGGCGAGGCTTGTCCTCGCCCGTGCAGCTGGACACCCCAGGGCTTCGGGCTGCCGAGACGGCTGACCACAAGGGTCCCCTTCGGCGCTAGCCCAAGCCTCTGCACCATGCCGCCAACTTGCTATGATGCCACTTGATTCCACTCCCGCGCATTGAGCATGGCCGAAAGCGTTCCAACACCCGAGGTCAGCGAACCGATCGAGGCCGACGGTGCGAAGCGCGGTGCGGTTCGACTGCCCTTTGCCTTTGCGCGTCGGTTCGGCGTCGTCATCACGACGGACCCGCCGGCGGCCGACGGCGCCGTCACCCTTGCCTGCCGGGCGCGCCCAGAGCTGACGACGCTGGCGGAGGTGCGGCGCGTCGTGCGCCGGCCGCTGCGTCTGAGCATCGTCGGGGCCTCGGGCTTAGAGGTAAT
>VXPR01000348.1:19582-21224 GCA_009839405.1 Gammaproteobacteria bacterium | reverse complement strand
AGCGAACGCGAGCACGAAGGCCAGCAGTTCGCGCCAGCGAACTGCCGACGCGCCCCCAGGCGCGCTAACAGCCCGCCGGACGAATCCGGCTGCAAGCGAACCGAACGGTGGCGCCGGCGTGCAGCATGGGCATAACATCGTGCGCGTCGTCTTGTTCGGAAGGGCCATGCGAGTTCGGCTGGCTTCGTGTTTGGCGTTCCTTGCCGCCTGCTCCGCCGTTGCGGAGCCGGTACGCGTCTATCTGATGCTGACCACGGCAACCGCCCCGCTCGGCAGCGTCACCGAACTACAGCTCATCAACACCTCGGGCGAGGACTTGCGCTTCACGGGAGACCTCTTCAACCATCGTGGCGAAGCGCTCGGCACCGCCGGGGCATCCCTTAGCGATGACGCGCTCGCGCCCGGCGCACGATTGGCACTCACGTCCGCGGCGCTCGAAACGCGCTTCGCCACCGAAGCGTGGACCCAGCCGGCGATGCTCGAAGTTAGCGCCGATGTGGAGAACGCCTCGTTCGTGGCCATGCTGCGGCTGCGGAGCGCGCCCCATGGCTGGACCACCAACGTCAACTGCGTCGCCCAAGGCGCGGTGCACAGCGTCGAGGGCATCGATCAACTGGACAGCACCTACATTCGCTTCGTCAACACCACGGACGAGCGCATCGCCAACATTCGCGGAACCTTGCGGGATGCAGACGGCGACGTCATCGGCACGGCCAATCGCCGGCTGCTCGCTTCCCTTCAGTCCAAGGCTGGGGCCTGGCTGAGCGCGGCTCGGCTGGCGCAAGTCGTCGGCGCCCGGTGGAGCGGTCAAGCGAGCCTGTACGTCTCCCACCATCCGGGGCTAAAGCTGATGAACCTCAACGTCATCGGCAACGAGACGTTCGTGAACTTCTCCTGCCTCGACCAAGCGCCCAACATGCGGGGGATGGAAGCCACTGCCCGCTACTCCGTCACGTTCACGGCGCGATGGAACGCAGCCGACCACGGCACGGTGCCGGGTGGCGCGCACTTCACGACGCTCGCGGGAGCGGCCGTCAATGCCGATGCCGATCTGTGGGTGCCGGGAGAGCTTGCGACGAGTGGCCTCGAGAACCTCGCCGAACTCGGCCAGGCCTCGACGTTCCTGGCCGAGATTGCCGCGAAGACTGACGCCGGCGATGCCGGCGAGGGCATAACCAGCAGTGGCACCGGTGCCACCGGAACGAGCGTCTTTGAACTGACCGTCTCCCGCGACCTGCCCAATTTCACCTTCGGCAGCATGATCGCGCCGAGCCCGGACTGGTTCGTCGGGCTCTCCGAATTCCCCCTCCTCGATGGCGAAGGCCGCTGGATCGAGGACACGGGCGACATGGGGCTGCCGGCCTGGGACGCCGGCACGGAAACGGGCAACGAGTTCAGCCTCAGCGGCACCGCGACCAACCCACCACAACCCATCAGCCTCCTGACGGAAACCGTCGGTGGCACGGTGGAGTTTGACCGCGGCACCATAGGTGGCAGCTACCTCGCCACCATACGCTTCCGCCGCATTCCGTAGGCGCGGGGGCGGGCGGGGGGGGGGGCCCGGCGCGCCCCGCCCGCCGCCCGCCCCCGGGGCGGGGGGGGCCGCCGACCCCCCCCCCGCGCCCCCCCAACCGCCCCCCCC
>VXPR01000348.1:0-19572 GCA_009839405.1 Gammaproteobacteria bacterium | reverse complement strand
TAGGTGGCAGCTACCTCGCCACCTTACGCTTCCGCCGCATTCCGTAGGCGCGCGCCCTGGCGGGCGCGTCGCCAGTCGCAGCGCGAACTGCAGGCCTCCGGGTTCGCGTCCGCTCACCATTCCGGCAAGGGGCCCGCGCCGTTTTCTACAGCACAGCCTCCTAGCGCGTTATAGTCGAACGGCAGCCTAGCCGAAGCCACGAGGGGGAGCGATGCGCAACGGATATCGAGTGATTGACACGGATTCGCACCAGATGGAGCCACCGCGCATCTGGGCGGACTACATCGATCCCGTGTTTGCGGACCGGGCTCCCCGCATTGGCGACATGGGCAATGGTCGGCCGGGGATGATGGTGGAAGGGGAACCCATCACCAAGCAGGACGGCAGCTATCCAATGCATTCGGAGGAGTTCCACGAAGCCGCCGCACGAGGCATGGAGAAGCACGAACAGTCGCGGGCGGAGGGGTTCAGCGCCGAGGCGCGGCTGCGCGACATGGACGCGCACGGCATCGACGCCCAAGTGCTCTACCCCACCGTTGGCGGGCAGATGCTCGGCAAGGAGTGGAACGACCCAGAGTTGCTCGCTGCGGTTTGCCGGGCCTACAACGACTGGAGCATCGAGTATTGCAGCGCGGCACCGGAACGACTGCGCATGGCGGCCATGCTGCCGGTGCAGGCACCGGATCTCGCGCTCGAAGAGGCGGAGCGCATGGCCGAGAAGGGCGCAGCCGGCTTCTACGTGCGCCCCAACCCCGTTTGCGGGCGCAATCTCTACCACTCGGACCACGACCGGCTTTGGAGCCGCATCGAGGATTTGGCCCGGCCGCTGTGCATCCACGACTCCGGCTCGCCTTACCTGCCGTCCTATGGCGAGCGCATGGACACCCACACCTCCGGGCACATCATCGCCCACCCCTTCGAGGCGATGGTGGCGATGATGAGCCTCATCTGGTACGGCGTCATCGAACGCCATCCGAGGCTCCGAGTGGTGCATGTGGAAGCTGATGCCGGCTGGCTGCCCTACTGGCTGCAGCGCATGGAACAGCACTGGGACTTCTCCGGCAACGCCGAGCACCCGGAACTCAAGCGGCGGCCGACGGAGTACTTCAAGTCCAACTTCCTCGTGGCCTGCCGCGGCGACGAAATGACTCTGCCAGCGGTGTGCGAACTGGTCGGCGACTCCTACGTCACCTTCAACACCGACTACCCACACCCCGACGGCACCTGGCCCGCCGGCATGGCAGACCTCGAGAAGCAGCCGCTGCCGGAAGAGAGCATCCGCAAAATCTACTGGGACAACGCGGCACCGGTGTTTGGCGTCGCCTGATCTCGGACTTTGAGGCGGGACTCCTGGGGGACTGGGGGCGAGAGCATCTTTCCCCGTCGTATGGACGGGCTTGTCCTGTCCCCTGCCGAGTTCGTCGGTGCGTTCAAGACCGGCGGGGACAAGCCCCGCACCTACGGGCACGCGCCGATTCCATGCGTTTCAACGCATTCCTCGTAGGGGACGGGCTTGCCCCGTCCCTCGAGTGGGAGATGTCGAGGCGCGACCTTGCAGGGCGTCCGCCACGTCCGAGCCTCTAGCCTACCCAGTAAACGCCTGGATCCCCGTTTGTGCTCGGCCCAGGATCAACGCATGAATGTCGTGGGTGCCTTCGTAGGTATT
The DNA here is from genome assembly GCA_009839405.1 of Gammaproteobacteria bacterium. Taxonomy (GTDB): domain Bacteria; phylum Pseudomonadota; class Gammaproteobacteria; order Pseudomonadales; family Azotimanducaceae; genus VXYL01. Next base: position 17,906 of record VXPR01000348.1, on the reverse strand, counting down.
GACGGTTTCGAGGTTCATGGCGTGGCGGATGACGTGGTATTCGTCGCTGATGCCGTTGCCGCCGTGCATGTCGCGGGCCATGCGGGCGATGTCGAGGGCCTTGCCGCAGTTGTTGCGCTTGAGCAGCGAGATGTTCTCGATGGCTAGGCGGCCTTCGTCGAACAGCCGGCCCATGCGCAGGCAAGCCGTTAGGCCCAAGGTGATTTCGGTCTGCATGTCCACCAGCTTCTTCTGGATGAGCTGATTGGCTGCGAGTGGACGGCCGAACTGGGTGCGCTCCAAGGTGTATTCCCGGGCCGCGGCCCAGCAGAACTCGGCAGCGCCCATCGAGCCCCAGGCGATGCCGTAACGGGCGCGATTCAGGCAGCCAAAGGGGCCGCCGAGGCCCGATGCATTCGGCAGCAGGTTGCCTTCCGGCACCAGCACGTCCTCGAGCACGATCTGGCCTGTGGCCGAGGCGCGCAGGCTCATCTTGCCCTCGATCTTCGGGGTCGAGAAGCCCGGCATGTCGCGCTCCACGACAAAGCCGCGGATGCGGCCATCGAGCTTGGCCCACACCACGGCCACGTCGGCGATGGGTGCGTTGGTGATCCACATCTTTGCGCCGTTAAGCAGGTAGCCATCGCCCGCCTTCTCGGCCTTGGTAACCATGCTGCCGGGGTCGGAACCGTGGTCGGGCTCCGTGAGACCGAAGCAGCCCACCCATTCTCCGGATGCCAGCTTCGGCAGGTAGCGCATGCGCTGCTCTTCGCTGCCGTAGGCGTGAATCGGATGCATGACGAGCGAGGACTGCACGCTCATCGCCGAGCGATAACCCGAGTCCACCCGTTCCACTTCCCGCGCCATGAGGCCGTAGGAAACGTAGTTGACCTCGGCGCAGCCATACTTTGCCGGCAGGGTCGCGCCGAGCAGCCCCAACGCACCCATCTCGTTCATGATTTCGCGATCGAAGCGCTCGTGGCGGTTGGCCTCGATCACGCGCGGCATGAGCTTGCCCGTGGCGTATTGGCGCGTGGTGTCCTGAATCAGGCGCTCGTCGCCCGATAGCTGCTCGTCGAGCAAGAGCGGGTCGTTCCACACGAATGCGGGAGTCTCTGCCATGTCGGTTCCTTTGGCGTGTTTCGAGTCAGGTTTGTCGCCTGTCGCGGGCACGACGGATTTGGTCGCGAAGGTCCTGAGCCGCTTGACGGGCGGCGGTGGCGTAGGCCTTGCCGGTGCCGGCATAAATGACGCTGCGCGACGCGTTCACCACGATGCCTTGGCCGTTTTCATCGACGCCACTCGCAAACACCTGCCGAAGCTCGTCGGCACCGCCCCCTTGGGCGCCCACGCCGGGCACGAGAAACGGCAGCGTCGGCGCGGCGCGGCGCACCTCGGCGAGTTGCTCGGGGAAGGTGGCACCCACGACTAGAGCAAGGTTGTCCACATCCCGGCTTTGCATCTCTCTCGCCACCTTGAGATAGGCGGGGTCGTGCTGCGGCTGTTCCTGCAACCAAGCACTGGTGGGGTTGGATGTGTGGCACAGCACGACCACGCCGCGCCCCTTGTGTTCGGAAAAGGCGGCGATGCTGTCCCACCCTTGCCAAGGGTTCACCGTGGCGGCATCGGTGTTGTAGCGTTCGAAGAGCTCGCGGGCGTACATGCGGGCGGTGGAACCCACGTCGCCCCGCTTGGCATCGACGATCACCGGAATGCCGGGATGCGCCGCGTGAATGTGGTCGATCAGGCGCTCGAGGTCTTCCTCGGCGCCTTCGGCGTTGAAGAAGGCGATGTTGGGCTTGAAGGCGCAGACAAGGTCTGCGGTGGCGTCGACGACTTCGCGGCAGAAATGGAGCAGCGCATCGGGCGCTTGCGAAATGTGGCTTGGAAGACGCTCGCGCACGGGGTCGAGGCCCACACACAGCGCGGAGTCGCTCCGGGCCCATGATTGGCGCAGGCGCTGGCCGAAGGATTCAGCCACGAATGTCCTCCAGCAGGGACTCGTCCGCCAGCACCGCCCGCACCGTCTCGACCACGGCCTGGGTTTGGGAATCCACTTCGAGGTTGACGCGATCGCCCACGGAGGCTGTGTCGAACGTGGTGCGGGCCAGCGTTTCGGGAATCAGGCTCACTGAAAGCGTTGCCGCGATGCGGTCCAGTTCAGCGATGGTGAGGCTCGCGCCGTTGAGCGCCACGAACCCCTTCGGCATCAGAAAGCGCAGCCATTCCTGCGGCACCTCTACCGTCAGGACGCGCCTGCCCTCCCCTGCTTCCACCGCCACGATGGGCACGGACGCGGCGATATGGCCGGAGAGGATGTGCCCTCCGACCTCGTCGCCGACGCGGAAGGAGCGTTCCACGTTCACTTGGCTGCCTAGTGTGAGCTTGCCTAGGTTGGTGAGCTCGGTGGTTTCTTGGATGAGGTCGAACGCTACCGTGCCACCTTGCACGGCGGTCGCGGTTAGACAACAGCCGTTGATGGCGACGGAAGCACCGGTTTGCAGACCGTCGGCAGTGTCGTCAAGAGCGATGGACAGGGTGGTGACGCCCCCCGTTCGCGATACGTCCACGACGCGGCGGACCGCCTGCACTATGCCGGTGAACATGGTTTACCTAAGGAGCCTCCGCATGAGTTCCGGTCATTGGTACCGCCCTTCGGGAGAGGAGCGCGGGACGCCTTCCGCCAGCGACACTCATCCCGAGAGGGGGCAGCGCTGGCGGGGGAGTTGATACCGAGTTCCCTCTAGGGCGACCGGACGTTGGAGGGCGAAATGCGCCCTCCTGCAAGGAAGCGGCGGCTAAATCCCAGCCGCTTCAAGCTCGGCGCGGCGCTTGCTTTCGTTGTCGATGTAGCGGATCCACTGTTGGGTGATCCGCTCGGCGCTGCTCTCCTCCGCTTCGCGGGCAGTGCGGCGGGCCTTGACGAAGGTGGCGCGGGCTTCGCGCAGTTCGTCGAGGTTGAACTGGCACATGCCGAGGACGATCTCGACGTTGTAGGGCTTCTTGATGCCGCCCTTTTCCATCGCCCGCTCTGCCGCCGTGCGGCACTTGGAGAACTCGTCCTTCTCGAGGTAGAGCGAGGAGAGGCGGTCGTAGATCTCGCCGTCGTCCGACTTGCTGCCAGCTTCTTCGAAAACGCTGATGGCCGAGTCCACTTCCTGCGCCAACTGATACGCTTGGCCGATCTGCTGCAGGTTGCGCGGGGTGCGCTCCACGAGCTCCGAGTCGAGGCCAACCTGCATGTACTTGGCGCCGCGCCAAGGCACCTCGTTCTGCATCAAGAGGCCACCGAAGGTCATCACGTCGGACTCCTTGTCGAGGAATCCTGCCACATGCGCAGCCTCGAACGACATGAGCTGCTCACGTTCATAGCCCTCCTGACCATAGACGCCAGCGAGCTGAATCCAGTACTGCCGCTTGGGGAAGTCGCGCACAAGAATCTCGAGGATCTCGATCACCTTGTCGTAGTTCTCCATCTCGAAATGCGCGAAGTTGAGCATTGCCCACCAGTTTTCGCGCACGGTCAGCTCTCGGCTCTGCGCCAAGGCTATGGCGGCCTCGAGCGCTTGGGCCGCGGCAGGGAAGTCCTTGCGCTGGAAGTGAATCTGTCCGACCAGGATGTACTCGGAGGGGCCGGGGTTGTAGGAGATGGCGAACCAGCGCTTCATGTATTCGAGCGCCGTGTCGAAGTTCTCCTCCTGCAGGTGAAGCTGCGAGAGCGTCTTGAGCGTGCCTTGCTCCAGCGCCTCTGTGATCTCCGGCACCTGGGCGAGGAGCTGTTCGTAGTGGTGCAGCGTCCTGGGGGTGTCGTCCTTGTCGTTGTAGTAGATCACCGCCAGCATCTGGTGAACCTGGCCGAGTTCGTTGCCGTTGTATCGACGCTGGCGCTCGAGCATTTCGAGCAGGATGGTGATTGCACCATCGGGGTCGCGGGGGATCTCGCAGTTATCGGGATCGTCCGGGCAAGGATCGATCAGCTCCTGCGCCTGGCCGAACTTGCGGTAGGTGGTTTCCGACATGTTGGGTACCCGTCGGCGTTCCGCATCCTCCGTTAGGACAGGGGTCGGCGGGAACCCATCGAGGCGAGGCACGTCGGCGGCGTAGGCCGCACCGGGCAAGATGCCCTGGTGGCCGTCCGGCGCCACCGCAAGAACCAGCATCGCCGCAAGGCCCGCGGCGAGAATGCGTCCACAAATGCGTTCCATGACCCGTTCCTCCGCACCCCCTGAAGGGGAGATTCGTTGGCTCAAGTGCGTCAGTCTTCTAGCTGGAAGGTGATGAGGTTGCGCACGCCGGCCACCTCGATGGGCTCGCCGTCCACCACCTTGGGCTTGTACTTGAACTTGAGCGCCGCGTTGATGGCCGACCGGTCGAACACGCCCGGCGGCTTGGCCTCGATCACCGAGGGATCACGCACGCTACCCGTTGTGGTCACCGTGAACTCGAGCAGCACATAACCTTCGATGCCGCGCGACTGCGCTCGCCGCGGATAGATGGGCGCCACCTTGACGATGGGCAGGTACTCGCCATCGGAACTGTAGCCGGTGCCGCTCACGTCAACGTCGATATCGACGTCCACGAGGCCAATCTCCATGCCAACGCTGACGTTGGAATCGAGGGTTGGCTTCGGCATGCTCGGCGGCGGTTCGTCCACCGGAGGTGGCGGCGGCGGCTTGCGCTTCTTCACCTGCACTTCCTGATCTTCCTGCACGCGCACGAAGTCCACGATCCGGCCCTTGACGCCGGTGTCGGTGGCTGCCTCCGGGTTCGCGATCACGGCCTGCATCAACATGAACAGCAGGAACGTGGCCACCGCGCCCAGCACCACCCCAAAGGCGTATCTCACTAGCATTTCGTCCCTCCTCTACCGAGCCTCGCGCACCCCCAAGCTGAGGGCTCCTTCTAGCGAGGGGAAGCCCCTCGCGCACCCCCAAGCTGAGGGCTCCTTCCACTGCGGCTTTACTGCTCCTCGGTGGACACGGCAACTTCCGTCACCCCCGCCGCTCGCGCGGCGTCGAGCACGGCCTTTAGCTTCTCGAACGTCGACTCGCGATCCGCCTGCACGACAATACCACCTCGCGGGTTCTCGGCGTGCAGCCTTTCGATATGGGCGCGTACAGCCTCCGGATCGACCCTCTTCTTGTCGATCCAGATGTCGCCGCCTGGCGAGATGGCGATGAGCACGCTCACGGTGGGTTTCTGCTGGTCCGTCTCCGCTTCCGGGCGGCGCACGTCAATGCCGGCCTGCTTGATGAAGGTGGCTGTGACGATGAAGAAGATGAGCATGATGAACACGACGTCCAGCATGGGCGTCAGGTTGATGTCGCTCTCTTCGTCCCGGCCGGTGAAGCGGCCCTCGGATCTCGCCATGTCGTCGGTCTCCCTTGTCGCCGCCAGGCGATCAGTGGTCCATCGTCAAGTGGTCTTGGATCAGCTCGGTCTCGAACAGGATCTTGCGCCGCACGAAGGTGGTGCCGAACAGCCCCGACAGGGAAGCGATCATGCCCGACATGGTTGGGATGGTGGCCTGGGAAACCCCTGCCGCCATCGACCGGGCATTGCCGCCCTGGGTCGCCATGGCATCGAACACGGCGATCATGCCGGTGACCGTCCCAAGCAGGCCCAAGAGCGGGCAAAGCGCGACGCAGGTCTGGATGATCGGGAAGCTGCCGTTGATGCGCTCGCTGGCCTGCGATACGAGCATGTCGCGCACGCGGTGCGCGGACCAAGACTTGCGCTCGTCGCGCGATTCCCAAATCTCCGTCGCCTCGCGCACCACGTGCTTGTGCTCGCTGCGGAAGTACCAGAGCCGCTCGAACAGCAGCGTCCACATGAGGAAGGTCGTGGCAGCAATGAGATAGAGCACATTGCCGCCTTGGGCGAAGAACCCCGACAGCGCAATGTAGGCGTCGTTGATCATCTAGCGGGTTTCCTTCTCCTTGGCCGGCGACCCCGAAGGGCCGCCGTTGCCTCGCCGATCAGCCGAGCGGCTGACCGGATTCCTCGGCGTGATTGGCCACGATGCCCTGGGACTGCTCTTCGAGCACGTGGATGATGCCGCGACTGCGCTGGTTCACGATCGCGTGCAGCAGCACGGTGGGGATGGCAACGCAGAGGCCGAGCACCGTGGTCATCAGCGCGGTGGAGATACCGCTGGCCATCGTCTTCGGATCGCCGGTGCCGAACAGGGTGATGGACTGGAAGGTCTCGATCATGCCGATCACTGTGCCGAGCAGACCCATCAGCGGCGCAACCACCGAGATCACCTGAATGATGGTGATATTCCGGGTGAGCGCCGGCGTCTCCGACAGAATCGCCTCGCCAAGCTTGAGGTCGAGGGTTTCCACGTCCACGTCGCGGTTGTCGTCATAGACCTTGAGCACTCGGCCGAGCGGGTTGTCGTCCGTGGGGTTCTCCGGCTGGCGATACTGCGCCGACACCTTGCGGCCCACGAGCGTCAGGGTAATGAGGCGTTCGATGGCCAGCAGCACGCCGATGATGCCCACCATGATGATGACCGACCCAGGATAGTCGCCCTGGCCATCGCAGAACGGCAGGTAGCAGGCACCGGTGGTGAAGCCACCGAACGGCGTGCCCACCATCTCCGCTAGCGTCGCCTTCTGGATCAGCAGGGAGATCAGGGAGCCGCGGGTCGGGTCGATGGCAAAAGCCACAAGGTCGCCGCCGTCCGCGTCGAAGAGATCCGTCGCCGTGTTCGCGAACTGCGCTTCGGGCTGGCGCCCGAGTTCCACGAGCGCGCCAATGTCGGTGTCGTAGTTGATGTAGCCCTCTTCGCTGACGATGGCGAAGGAGCCGACGCGGATGAGGTCTGTCTGCACCTGCTCACCGTCGAGCATGCTGACCGTGCTGCTGAAGCGCGAGATGCGGCCCGACTCGGTCATTTCCCGCTGCAAGTGCTCCCACAACTCTTCCATCTCGTCGATGGAGGCGAGTTGGGTGGACTTGCCCATCTTCGCCGCGAGCTGGCCCAGCCATTCGCCGCGATTGGGGATCTCGGCGCTGATGAGCGAGGCCCCAAAAAGTCCCCGTGTGTCGCCGGCCACCTGTTGCAGCACGCCGAAGAGTTCACGCAGGCTGCCAAGGCGCTTGTCGAGTTGCTCCTGCAGGTTGCCGATGCGGATTTCGTTCTCTTCGAACTGGGTTTCGAGCCGTTCGCTGCGCTGCTCCTCGCGGCGGCGCTCGGCCTGGGCGTCTTGCAGCATTTGCTGCTGGTCTTCGCGGGCTGCGCGGAAGCGGGCCTCGCGCTCGTTGTGCTCGCGGCTTTCCACCACGCGCCGTTCCTCGACGTTCTTCAGGAGTTCATCGAGGGTGTTGGCTTCGACGATCGTGAGGTCGCTCGTCGCTTCCTGGGCACCCGCCGAAAGCGCCAACAAGAGCGCTGCAAGGAGCGCTGGCGGGCGGAGGGAGGCCATGCGGCTTCTCGTCAAGATTGCTCGCTTCATGTCAGTCCTCCACCAGAATCGGAACGGGCAGGAGATTCAAGGTTGCTTGCCGGCGTGCCATGCGAATGCCGTCGCGAACCGGCGACTGATAGCTGTCGTCCAAGAATTCCCAGGTCTCGGTAGTCTTGTTCCACATGCCGGTCTCGTCGCCGTCGCTGGTTTGGAACAGCAGTGCCACCCGACCGATCTGCAAGACGTCGACAACGCGCTCGGCACCATCGATCTCGATCTTGCCGCTGTACGATCCAATGGTGCGGCCGTATTCGTTCTCGATCTGATAGGCGTTGAGGACTTGGCTGAACTTCTCAGACACGGCCACGTCGGCGCGTTCCATGATGTCGCGCAGCCGGTCCACGCGCAGTTCCCGCTCTTCGCGCAGGAACGGCGCGTCCAAGGAGATGAACTGCTCCAGCCCGTCGATCATGCGCAGCATCAGCGGCGTGATCTGGCGCTCGATGACGGTGACCTGGTCGACCGACTCGCCGATCTCCGCCATCTCTCGTTCCTGGTTGGCGATCTGGCGATCCAACTGGGCGTTGTACACGCGCAGGCCCTCAATCTCCTTCAGCACCTGCTTGTAGTCGTCGTAGAGCTCGCGGGTCTCCTCCGTGAGCGCGTCGATGCGGGTCTGGGAGGCCTTGGCCTGCTCGTTGATGCGCTCGGCCGCCGCGAACACCTCGACCAGCGTGGCGGCAGCGACGCCGGGCGCAAAGACGAGCGTCGCGATGCCTGCGATGAGCGGCACCTTGAGCCCCTTGGTGGAAAACATCTTCATTCAACCCTTCCCTGCGGGATTATGGAATTGCCAACACGACATGGGAGGCGATGCCTGACTCAGGGGTTTGCGCAAGGCGTTCCCCCTTGAAGAAGCGTGCAACGCTCCGCCACTGTCGTCCGTCTGTTCAGCGTCGAGATCGATCCACTAGCGGACGGGCCGGGCAACGCTGCACGCGCCCACCGACCAAACCGAAAGTCCTTTCCCTACCCCCTGAGCCAGTGCGGCGAAGGATTAGCAAACACTTCGGCATTGTCAACACTTGCATTTGCCAGATTCGTCGCGCTAGCTGTGGGGCGACACATGCGTCGTCCTGCCCTCGTCGAAGCGCTCAGCCGATGTGCTCGCCGAACAGTGCCAGCGTGCGCTCGCGGGCGAGATTCGCCGACGCCTCGTGGTAACTCGCGCGGTGGTCGCAGTTGAAGCCGTGATCGGCACCATAGACATGCACGGGGATGTCCGGATGCGCCGCCTTCACCTGGTCCACATCCGCCATCGGGATGTGCGCGTCGAGCTCGCCGAAGTGCATGATGACCGGGCACTTGGCGGCGCGCTCCAGTTCGCCGGCGATGCCGCCGCCGTAGTAGGCGGACGCACAGGCGATGCCGGAAAGATCGCACGCCGAGAGCCACGTCATGAGGCCACCGAAGCAGTAGCCGACCACGCCCACCTTGCCGTACTTGCCGGCTTCCTCGATGGTGGCCTGCAAGTCCTTCATCGCGTCTTCGCGGGCGAGGCCTTGAAACGCCAGCCCCATGCCGCGGGTCATGTCGTCGCCTTCGTAACCGAGTTCCACGTCGCGCTCGACGCGGTCGAAGATCTGCGGCGCCAGCGCCGCGTAGCCGGCGGCGGCATAGCCATCCGCTACTTCGCGGATATGCGAATTGACGCCGAAAATCTCCTGAATCACGACGACAGCACCTTTGGCCTCGCCCTCGGGCAGCGCTTCGTACACGCCAAAGGTGAACCCGTCCACCGCCCGCAATTGCCTTTGCCCCATGTCTCCTCCCTGGTTGTATGGAAAGCGCAAGGCGGCGAAGCCTACTACAGCCGCCAAGGCGAGGCTTGTCGCCGCCCGACTTGGTGTACCGCACGGATTCGTATTGGCCAACACGGGCGACCACAAGGGTCGCCCCTTCGGCGGTGTGTTTCGCCTCACCGACGCCCTGCAACTGCCCCATCCGGTGCAATCCCCCTGTAACATTCCCCCGCCAATGGTCCGCCCCCATCAGTCACGCTTGGGCATCGTAGATGGACTCGAACGCCATCCTCGTCGTTGAGGATGAAAAGGACATTCGCGAGATGCTTGCCTTCTCGCTCGAACGGGCCGGCTTCACGGTCATCCCCTCGGAGACGGCCGAGCAGGCGTTGGCATTGCTCGAAGGGCCGCTGCCTGGGCTCGTCATCATCGACTGGATGCTGCCCGGCATGAGCGGTGTGGAACTGGCGCGCAAGCTGCGGCGGGACCCCCTCACCAGCGACCTGCCGCTGCTGATGCTCACGGCACGTGGCGAGGAAGCGGACAAGCTCAAGAGCTTCGACGCCGGCATCGACGACTACGTCACCAAGCCGTTTTCGCCACGCGAGTTGATCGCCCGCATCCGCGCCCTGCGACGTCGCAGTGGCGACAGCGAAGACGGCACGATCACGTTCATGGGGCTGACCCTCGATACCAAGGGGCACCGCCTCTCGGCCGGCGAAGAGGTCATCCACGTCGGCCCCACCGAGTTCCGCCTGCTCGAGCTCATGATGCGCAACCCATCCCGCGCCTTCAATCGAACGCAGCTTCTTGACCGGGTGTGGGGGCGCAACGTCTATGTAGAGGAGCGCACCGTCGATGTGTACGTGCTGCGCCTCAGACGAGCGCTGGCGCCGTTCGGCATGGATCGCATGGTGGAGACAGTGCGCGGGGTCGGCTATCGGTTTTCGCCGCATGGCGGCGGGGCGCCCTCTTCGAGCGGCGTTTGTGAAGCCCGCTGATGGCGAACGCGCCGCGACATTCGGAACGGGCGGGCGTGCGCGGACTCGTGGAGCGCCTGGACGGCGTGTTTGGCAGTAGGCGGCTCGGGCGCGAACTGGCTCTCCTGCAGCGCACTTTCGACGCGGTTCCCGATGGTTGGATGGTGCTCGGCGATTCCGGCGCCGTAGCCACGGAAAACGACGCCGCAAGGCGCCTCCTAGGCATGGTGCGGGGCGACCACCGCACCCTCGTCGAGGTGGCGCGGGACCCGGCAGTGGATTCGCTGATGGCCGGCGAGGTCGAGGATGGCATCGTCGAGATCTCCTCGCCCATCGACGAGTCGACGCGGCTGGAACTGCGTCACATCCGCGCCGACGGCGGTCAATCCATCGTCTTGGTGCGCGATGTGACGACCCTCAACCGCCTTCTGACGATGCGCCAGGACTTCATTGCCAACGTTTCGCACGAGCTGCGCACGCCGCTCACCGTGATCGTCGGCTACCTCGAAGCCCTCGAGGACGACGACATCGACCTCGACACCATGCGCCGTCTGCTGAATCGCCTGCATGCCCCCGCAGAACGAATGAAAGCGCTGGTGGATGATCTGTTGACGCTGACGCGGCTGGAGTCATCGCCCATGCCGGGGCCAGACGACGTGGAAGTCGTCAACGTGGCGGCGATGGTGGACTCCATCGTCGCCGAGGCGCGGCAGCTTGCCGGCCCCGAGCATGGATTCCACATTGACGTCGACTCTGACCTCTGCGTTGCCGGGGTGCCGACCGAACTGCACAGCGCCTGCTTCAACCTCGTTGCCAACGCCATCCGCTACAGCCCAGACGGGGGCCCCATCCACGTGCGCTGGCGGGCAAGCAGCTCGGGGCCGCGCTTCGAGGTCGAGGACGCTGGACAAGGCATCGCCGCCGAGCACCTTTCCCGCCTCACCGAACGCTTCTTCCGGGTGGACCTTGCCGACAGCCGCGCCCGCGGCGGCACTGGTCTTGGCCTTGCCATCGTCAAGCACGTGCTGCGCAGGCACAATTCGGAGCTTAGGGTCGCAAGTGAAGTGGGCGAGGGCAGCGTGTTCCATTTCGTCTTGCCGGCCATCTCCACGAGCGAGACTGGAACCGCACCGCCGGCATAGGAGAAGCCATGATTCGCGCCATCCTCTGGGATTTCGGCGGCGTATTCACCACGAGCCCGTTCGAGGCGTTCGCCCGCTTCGAGACAGCGAACGGCCTGCCGAAGGACTTCATTCGGAGCATCAACTCCACCGATCCCGACACCAACGCCTGGGCCCGGTTCGAGTCTTCGGAGATCGACGTGGACGAGTTCGACGACGCTTTCCGCCTCGAGGCCGAAGCCCGCGGCCACAGCGTGCGCGGCAAGGACGTGCTCGAGCTTCTTTCTGGCGACTTCCGCCCGCGGATGGCGGCGGTGCTGGCAGAATGCCGCCGCCACTACCGCGTCGGTTGCATCACCAACAACATGAAGAAGGCCGGCGACGGGCCAGCCATGGCGCAAGACGACGACAAGGCGCGTCGGGCGCAGGACGTGATGGCGATGTTCGAGGTAATCGTCGAGTCGAGCGTGGAAGGCGTGCGCAAACCAAACCCGCGCATCTACGAGATCGCCTGCGAACGGCTGTACGTGAAGCCGTCGGAAACCGTGTTCCTGGACGACCTCGGCATCAACCTGAAGCCGGCCCGGGCCATGGGCATGACCACGATCAAGGTCGTCACGGAAACGCAGGCCATCGACGAACTAGCAGCAGCGACGGGACTCGTCTTTCCCCCTTGAGGGCCAGCCTTGCTGGGGTGCCGCCGCTAGGCCAAGACATATGGCGCGGGCACCCTTTCGTTGGTGTTGAGTCCGCCTCGAAGCACTGTTTCATCGAAATCAACGTCTTACGGAATCTTCCCCATGCAAGAGGCGCATGGCCGATCAACTCCCTGAAGCAAGCAGCGCCTCCACTTCAGCAGGTGTTGGGATGGAGCTTGCCGCGCCGGCCCTTGTCACCGCCAGTGCGCCGGCGGCGGAAGCTTTGCGGAGGGCGGGGGCCATCTCGTCTCCGGCCAGCAGGGCGGCCATCAGGTAGCCGATGAATGCGTCCCCGGCGGCGGTTTCATCTACGGCCTGGACCGAGTAGGCGGGCATAGTGCTGGTTCCGGCTGGGCTCGCGCAGAGCAGGCCCCCGCGCCCGAGCGTCAAGACGACGTCCATGTTCGGATACCGCTGGCACAGGGAACTCAAAGCAGCCGGTGGATCATCCACCCCGGCAAGTGCCGCAGCCTCGATTTCGTTGACGATGAGCAAGGCGACACCCGACAGGTCGTAGCCGGCCTCGCGGCCGTCCACGGGGGCAACGTTGAAGGCCACCCGCGCGCCGCGCCGGGATGCGGCCGCCAGCACTCCCTCAAGGTCGTTGATCTCGTTCTGCAGCAGCAGCCAGTCGTCCGGCGCAAGTGCATCGAGCGCGGTGGTCACGTCGGCTTCGGCAAGCTCCCTGTTGGTGCCGCCGGCAATGACAATGGCGTTCTCCCCCGCCGCGTTCACCTGAATCACCGCATGGCCCGAGGCACCGGTTGCCACGCGCACCGCAGACGCAGCTACGCCGGCCTCGGCAAGCACCTCCTTGAGCCAGACACCGTCTTCGCCAATGCAGCCCACGTGCATCACCTCGGCCCCGGCCCGTGCCGCCGCCACGGATTGGTTCAGTCCCTTGCCGCCCGGAAAGACCTCGTGGCCGAGACTTGCCACGGTTTCGCCGGGGCCGGCGATGTCCGGCACCGAGTACACATGGTCGATGCAAAGGGACCCCAAGTTCACGAGCTTGCCCACGATCTACTCCTTTGTCGCCCCGCGAGATCATAGAAGCTCGCGCATCCTGGCGGGCGCGGGCCTACGGGTTCGCTTGCGCTCCCGTCTCCGGCTAGCCGTATGAGGTGGCCTGCGGCCCACGGCCCCGGGCTCATCAACCTATATCCATCCGCGCCATCGCGCCGATACACTTGTGTTCGGGCGTGCTCGTCGGGCGCACCGGGGTGGAAACAAGGAGAAGCGCGAGTGCCGGTCGAGATATTCATGGTGGCCGGCTTTCTGCTGGCGGCGTACTCGGTGGTCGCCAACGATTCGATCCAAACGCTCGGCACCTTCCTCTCTTCCAATTCCCATCGCCCTTGGTGGGTGCTGTGGATGTTCGGCAGCAGCATCCTGCTCGTGGTGCTGCTCTACGGCTGGTTCGTGAACGACGGCGACGCCTCCTATGGTCGCCTCAACGCCTTCCCGCTACCCCCCGGCGGGGTTTCGTGGATTCACGTCATCCCGCCACTCGCACTCTTGGTTCTCACCCGCCTCGGCGTACCGGTGAGCACCACCTTTCTGGTGCTCACGCTGTTCGCCGTGACCGGCGGCGCGCCGGGCAACCTCGGCAGCATGCTGATCAAGTCTGCGCTCGGCTATGTCGTGGCCTTCGCAACCGCGATCATCCTGTTCCTGCTGGTCTTCAAGCGCCTGAGCGAGTATTTCCACCGCACCCGCGAGGCGCGGATTCCGAGCTATTGGGTGGTTTTGCAATGGGCGTCCACGGGGTTCCTGTGGAGCCAGTGGCTGATTCAGGACCTAGCCAACATCTTCGTCTATCTGCCGCGCGAGGTTCCGGGCAGTTGGCTGCTGTTCGGCATCCTCGCTCTGGTGGCCATGCAGGGCTACATCTTCTACCAGTTCGGCGGCGAGATTCAGAAGATCGTCACCTCGAAGACCGACACCACCGACATCCGCGCCGCCACCATCATCGACTTCATCTACGGCATGGTGCTCCTGGTGTTCAAGGAAGCGAGCGACATGCCCATGAGCACGACGTGGGTGTTCCTCGGCATTCTGGCCGGGCGTGAGTTTGCGTTGTCCACATTCCTTGCGGACACCGATGCCCGCGCCACCACTCGCAAGGTGCTGTCCGACGCCGGCAAGGCCTTGGCCGGGCTGGTGGTAAGCGTCGCCCTCGCCTTCGGGATGCCGTGGCTGGCGCAGACGCTGTTCGGCTGAGGGCCCTCGCGCCGGCGCGCACCTTCAGGGCGCTTTAGCCGCCCTCGATCCGATGCATGAAGAACACCTCGGCGTTCGGGCCGATCGGTTCGAGCCAGGCGTCTTGGTAGATCTGCCCGTCGATGGCCACGGCAGTCTTTTGCAGCACCTCGTCGATGCCGGGCCACTTCTCGTTCAAGGCGCGCACCAGCGCCCGGAAGTTCTTGCACTCGACCTCCACCTCGCGCGTGCCGTCGGTGTTCGTCATCAGGTGGTCGGGAAAGACGACCTTGGCCATGGACCTCTCCGCTGTTCGATGGCGCAATGGTATCGAACACGACGCGTGGTAGGCTCGCCACCCGTTCCACCTAGCAGTTCACACGGAGAGAACTCCATGCACAAGGTCGCCATCGCCTTCGCCCTATGCACGGTTGCCGTCGGCGTCGCCGCAGAGTCCACTATCGAGAAACTGGCGTGGATGACCGGCACCTGGTCCGGGCCCGTCGGCGAAGGCACCCTGGAGGAGAACTGGACCGTCCCTCGCGACGGCTCGATCCAATCCTTGGTGCGCATGACCGCTGGGGGAACGACGGCGATGGTGGAGTTGATCGTCGTCGAGGAATCCGAAGGCGGCCTCGTGCTGCACCTCGAACAATGGAACCCGGGCTACGAATCCCGCGGCCCGGCGACGAAAATGCGCTCAACGAGCATCGGCGAGAACGAAGTCTCCTTCGAGGTCGTCGGCGAAGGCGCCTTCAAGACCCTCGCCTACAAGCGCCCGGCCGACGACGAGTTCGAGATCCACATCGACGGCGGCGCAATGGTCATCAAGCTGACTGCCGCCGGCGATTGATTCTTTTCCCGTCAAGCCGACACTTGCTTGGCCGTTATGTAGCGAAGGCACGGCCGGTTGCGGCTAGACGGTCCAAAGTCGCCACTCGCTCGTCCTCTTCTCCGAGTGCCTGCACCAACACGCTGCGGATTTCTGCCACCTCCAGAGTGGAAGCTGCGTTCATTTCCTCAAGGTCAACCCAGTCCTTGCTCCGGTTGAACAGCGCCTTGAAGATGGCGGTGTCCAAACAGCTCAGGAACGGCAACTCGGCACCACCGAAGGGCTCAATCCGCACCCGCCGGGAAGCCGCTTCGTGCATGGGGACGGAATTCAGAAAGATGTCCACGGGCATCTGGTCCCAAAACAGACGCGCCTGGCCATCTTCCTCAAGCCGAGCAACATCCGCAGAGGAGAGCGCGATGGCCGCCGGTAGCGCGTCCCGCAGCAACGACGCGCTGGACTCAGAGATGAAGACGTTCACGTCGACGTCAACCGTCCCCCGCGGATCCCGGACGCACCACGCCAACGCTAGCGCTCCACCGATGGCGTGAGGCAAACCGGCGTCCGCCAGCGCCCGATGGATCGCGACCACCTTGCGAACGATGTCCACCGCAGCGCGTCCCTAAGGTCAACCGGTCCGCTTGTCCACACGGGCCTCAATCAGGCGCTTTAGCACGGGGTACTCCAAGGCGCCCCGCGGCGGCGCTTTGAACTCGGCCGCCAGCAGCAGTGCCTCCTCAAGCTCTTTGCCCTTGGGGCCACGGGGCGAGGGCCGGGCCCTCCTTCGCGAACGTTCGGTTGCCGCAATCAGGCGAGCGGTCCTGTCGGCCACATCCGCAGATCGGTGTGCCATGCAAAGCCTTAAGTCCTGCAGCAACGAACGCAATATAGCACCCGAGCCGCCGAGGACTGCGCCACATACCAGGGCACGCCTCACAAGCGCAGGACGCGGCACTCGCGACTCACCTACAGCTTGGAGCGAATTGTCGCCTCGGTGAACTTCGCCATGTCCACCATGCTGTCTTCATGCGCCGTGCCGAAGAACAGGCGCTCACCCAACAGCCCGCGCATCGCCTCGGGGGCCGATGCCATGTACTCCTCGTCCTTCAGCAGGTACGTGTAGTCGTCGATGGGCTGGGTGTAGAGCCGCTGATAGGTGGCGTGGAGCACGGTGCGGACGCCATCAACGGTGCGCCGCCCGGTGCCGTGCCACACCGAGCCGTCCCAGACCGCAACGCCGCCTTTCGCGACCTCGATGGGCACGGTTTCCGAGCCGCTCTCCTCCGGAGTCGGGTGCCGGCGCGCAAGGTGCGAACCGGGAACCACGCGGGTCGCGCCTTCCTCGTCCGTCATGCCCTCGCAGGGAATGCAGAAGGTGATCACGCAATTGTGTTCGGGAAACGGCGCCGGCAACCAGTTCTGGTCCGCGTGGATGCCGCCGGCAACGAGCTTGTCACTCTTGCCCATGATCGAAGCGGCAAACTGACTGGCACGCAGGCCGTTGCCGACGCTCACCTCGGCGAACGCAAGGATCTTCGGGTTAGTGGCAATGCGGTCGATGGCCGGATGGCGACCGAGCAGAAACGCCGCGCCGCGGCCACCCAGCGCACCGGTCGGCTTGGCCAATCCGTGGATCGCTTCGCGCAGCTCGTCCATCTCTTCTGGCGGCGCCACGTCTTCAAGGGCGGCGTAGCCGTGCTCGCGGAAGTGGTCGATGGCATCGCCGAGGTCAAACTCGTCAATCCGCGCCTGAAGGTGCTCGGCAATATCGTAGGGGCCGAGCAGCCCACGGCTCTTTTGCACGCTATCGATCAGCGGCTCGAGGCTCTCGCCCATCCCGGCGAGGTGGGGGTTCGCGGGTCGTCCTTCGTCGGCCGTTCCTGCTTCGGCGGTCTGCGCTTGTTCGCTCATCTTCGCTTGTTCGCTTCGCTTGTTCAGGGCAAGTGCAACTCTTGTCAGAGACGACTCTGCCGGATTGCGGATACTCAACGGGTAGGCATGGCAACACCGGGGCCTTCCGGCCCCGGTCGTTGCACTGTGCGCCCTACCCTTGCGCGTCAATTGCCTCCAACACCCTTGGCGGCGACAGCGGCAGGTCATCGATGCGGAATCCGAGCTGGTCTCGGACTGCGTTCGACGCGGCTGCCAAGGGTGCCACGATGGGGGTTTCGCCGACGCCACGCACGCCGTAGGGGTGCGAGGGGTTCGGCACTTCGATGATCTCGGTGTCGATCATCGGCAGGTCGGAGGCTACCGGCACGCGGTAGTCGAGGAAGCCGGCGTTTTCCATGACGCCTTCGGCGTCGTAGATGTACTCCTCGTTGAGTGCCCAGCCGATGCCTTGGGCGGCGCCGCCCTGCATCTGGCCTTCGACGTAGGCCGGGTGAATGGCCCGACCTGCGTCCTGGATCGCCGTGAAGCTGAGCACGTCCACCTTGCCGGTTTCCTTGTCCACCTTGGCGTCCATCAGGTTCACCGAGAACGATGCCCCTGCGCCTTGGGCGTTGAGGCTGGCTCGGCCGAGCAGCGGGCCACCGGTGCGGCCGGCACCGCGGGCAATGTCGCCGAGGCTCAAGGGCTTCACGTCGGCGTTTACGCCGGGCTTGGGCACGGCTTCGCCGTCCACCCAGTCCACTTGGTCTTCATCGAGGTCCCAGGTGAGCGCGGCGCGCTGCTTGCACTGGGCGATGATGTCTTCGCAGGCCTGGATCACGGCCATGCCGGTGGCAAAGGTCGTGCGGCTGCCGCCGGTGACGTTGCAGAAGCCAGTGGACTCGGTATCGCCCACGTGCGCCTTGATCTGCTCGTAAGGCACGCCAAGCGTCTCCGCGGCCATCAGCGCCATGCCGGCGCGGCTGCCGCCGATGTCGGGGCTGC
>VXPR01000194.1 GCA_009839405.1 Gammaproteobacteria bacterium | reverse complement strand
CTGCCGAGACGAAAATCGTAAGCAAGTCTTCGACGCCTGTCGTTGCATCTTTCGTCCAATGCGCATGTAAGGCGCGGCGGCAATCCGCGTGAGACATCACTGCAATCGGTGGCAGTGGGCCATCTCGCACATGCCCCGCGGACGAACTCGGACAAGACGCAGCGGCGATTTCCTATCGACCCTACTGCCTTGGCCGGCGTAGCGTTTCGGCGAACAGTCGAAAGCGAGAGCCTGATGGTGCCAACGCAGCAAAGCCCCACGTCTGCGCGGGAAGCGGCCATGTCCCTGGCAGCGGACCTGCGCCTGCCGCTCATGGACCTCACCGCATTCGACCTGGCCCAAGCTCCGCGCGGATTGCTCGACAGCACGCTCCTGCAGGATCGTCGCATCCTGCCGCTGGCCGTCCGCGCCGGACAGGTATTCGTCGCCACCGCCGACCCAACCGACCAAGCCGCCGTCGAAGCGGTTCGGCACCGCACAGGCATGGCGACGCAATGCGTCGTAGTCGAACCAAAGCCTCTCGAGGCCGCGCTCGCTGCACTTGCGGGGGCCGATGGCCAAGGCCGAGGCGCAGTCGTCCCCATCACCGTTTCCGCCGGCGCACCGGGCACGGCGTCGCCACCCACCGAAGCTCCACAACGCGTCTCCGCCCCCACACGCCTCCAGCAAGGTCTGCCAGCAGCGTCCGCCGACAACACCGACGAGACCCCCGTCGTGCGCTTCGTACAAGCGACGCTGCATGACGCAATCCGTGCCGGCGCCTCCGACATCCATTTCGAGACCTACCGCGGCTCGAGCCGAGTGCGATTCCGCGTCGACGGCGTCCTGCGGGAAGAGAGCCAGCCGCCGGTGGAGATGGGCCCGCGACTCGCATCGCGCCTGAAGGTGATGGCGGAGCTCGATATCGCCGAACGTCGCGTTCCCCAAGACGGTCGCCTGCGCCTACCCTTGGAGGGCGAGCGCAGCATCGACATGCGCGTCAACACCATGCCCACCATGTGGGGCGAGAAGATCGTGCTGCGCATCCTCGACGCCTCCGCCACGCAGGTCGGCGTGGACAGGCTCGGCTTCAGTCCCGAGCAGCGGCGTCTGTTCCTCGAAGCCCTGGCCCTGCCGCAGGGAATGATCCTCGTCACCGGCCCGACCGGCAGCGGCAAGTCGGTGACGCTGTATGCCGGACTCAACGTGCTCAATACCGAGGAACGCAACATCGCCACCGCCGAAGATCCGGTGGAGATCAACGTCGAGGGCATCAACCAAGTGCAAGTGAACCCCAAGGTGGGGCTCGACTTCGCGACGGCGCTGCGGGCGTTCCTCCGCCAAGACCCTGACGTCGTGATGGTGGGAGAGATTCGCGACCTCGAGACCGCCGAAACCGCCGTCCAGGCCGCGCAGACCGGTCACCTCCTGCTCGCTACTCTGCACACGAACTCCGCCGCCGAGACCCTCACACGCCTGCGCAACATGGGCGTTCCGGCGTTCAACCTCGCCACCTCCGTGAGCCTCATCGTCGCGCAGCGCCTGGCCCGCGTGCTGTGCAAGACCTGCCGCAAGCCCATGTCGGCGCCGCCCGAAACGCTCGCCGACGAAGGCATCGACGCCGCCGACATCGCTCGCGGCGCGCGCCTGTTCGCGGCCAACGCCGATGGCTGTGGCAACTGCCGCAAAGGCTATCGCGGACGCACCGGCATCTACGAGGTCGTGCCCGTGACGCCCGCCATGTCCACGCTCATCCTGGACGGCGGCGGCAGCGTCGAGCTTGCCGCCGAGGCGAGCAGAGAGGGCTTCCCGAACCTACGCCAGTCCGGCCTTGCCAAGGTTCTGGCCGGCGTCACGAGCCTCGCCGAAATCAACCGCGTCACAGCCTAAAGGGACTGCCGCCATGATCCGACAAGAAACGTCGCAGACCTTTCTCTGGGAAGGCACGGACCGAGACGGCCGCAGCCAAAGCGGCGAGATAGAAGCCGCGTCCCTGTCCTTGGCTCGGGCACTGCTGCGGCGCCAAGCCATCGACCCGCACCGCGTCCGCCGCAAGCCGCAGGGGCTGTTCGCGCGCAAGCCCGGCCGCAAGGTGAAGCCGGCGCAGGTCACGGCCCTCATGCGCCAGCTTGCCACGGTCACGCATGCTGGCATTCCGCTCGTGCAGGCGTTCGATCTTGTCGCCGACGCCGCGGATGCCAGCGGCGTGCGCTCGCTCGTCAAGCGCATTCGCGAAGACGTCGCCGGGGGCTTTTCCCTCGCCACGGCGCTGCGTCGCCATCCGTCGCACTTCGATGCCTTGCTGTGCAACCTTGTGGATGCCGGCGAGCAGTCCGGCGCCTTGGACGAGATGCTCAGCCGCATCGCCACCCACGGCGAGAAGACCCGCGCCATTCGCGGCAAGGTGCGCCGTGCTCTCACCTATCCGGCGGCAGTGATCGTGATCGCGCTCGCCGTCACAGGCCTGCTGCTCGTCAAGGTGGTGCCGCAGTTCGAGGACATGTTCGCGAGCTTCGGCGCCGAGTTGCCGGCCGCGACACAGAGCGTGATCGCGGTGTCCGAGTTCGCTCGCGCCAGTTGGGCGGGAATCCTCGCGGGCGTGATCGGCACCGGCATCGGCATCGGCTGGACCCGACGACGCTATGTGCCACTCCGCCGCGCCACGGACCGAGCCTTGCTGAAGGTGCCGGTGATCGGACCGATCGTCGAGCATTCGGCCGTCGCCGGAACCGTGCGCACCCTCGGCACGACGCTGGACGCCGGTGTGCCCTTGGTCACCGCCCTGACGCTGGTATCTGCCTCGGTCACCAACTCTGTTTTCACCACCGCCACCCTCGCCATGCGCGATGAAGTGGCCAACGGACAGACGCTGGCCCAAGCCATGCGCAACGCCGTCGCCTTCCCGCCCTTGGCGACGCAAATGGTTGCCGTTGGCGAGGAGTCCGGCACCCTGGACGACATGCTCGGCCGCTGCGCCACGCACTACGAGGACCTAGTGGATCACGCCGTCGACCAACTGACCGCCCTCCTCGAACCCGCCGTGATGGTGGTCCTCGGCGTCCTGGTCGGCGGCCTGATTACCGCCATGTACCTCCCCATCTTCCAAATCGGCGGCGTGGTCACCGGCTAGGAGCAAGGTCAAAGGAAGCTGGGGGCCAGACCCCGCGCGTAGCGAGGGATTTAGCTGCGCCGGCCCGAGACCTACGTCGGCGTCAGTCGGACCTACCGACCACGCTGTCGAGCCACCGACCGATGTCAGAGAGTTCCTCGGCGCAAACTTGGTGACCCATGCCGTATTGGCGCCACTCGACCCGATAGTTGAGGGCTTCCAGGGCATGCCGCGAGGTGACTGCTCGGGCGATGGGGATCATTGGATCCATGTGGCCGTGCGCCATGAAGATCGGCGTGTCGACACTGGCGAAGGTCACCTCCGCCGCTAGTCCCTCCGGATCGTGTACATAGGTGGACAGTGCCATGATGCCGGCGAATGGCTGGCTCGCCCGCGTGCCCATGTGCAAGGCGATGACGCCACCTTGGGAGAAGCCCGCAAGCACGATTCGTTCCGGTGGCGTGCCACCTGCGGTTTCGGCATCCACCAGAGCCTGTACCTGAGCCGCCGAGCGCGCGATGTCCTCGGTGCCGGACTTCGGCGCACGGGGATCGATGTCGTACCACGCCCGCATCTCGGCGCCGCCATTGATCGTCACCGGACGCAGCGGTGCGTGTGGGAAGACGAAGCGCCAGGGCGCGCGCAGGTTGAGCATGGGCACCACCGGCTCGAAGTCGTGGCCGTCCGCGCCCAGGCCGTGCAGCCAGATCACGGTGCCGGTGGCGTCCCCCGATGGTTCCTGCTCGATGCATTCGAGGGCTGGCAGGTCGGTTGTCATGCTCTCCCCTTGTCTTCAGGCACGTTGGCCAAGGAGTCGCGAAAGCTCGCGATGGCACGCAGGGCATCGGGCCCGGGGCGTGGCATTTCCGGCGCCATTGCGGCCAGCGTTTCGGCGATCACGGTAGCGACCATCAGGCGTGCGGTCGGCTTATGGTCCGCCGGGATGATGAACCAGGGCGCGAACTCGGTGGCGGTGGCGGCGATGGCCGTCTGATAGGCGCTGAGATATTCCTCGCGCAGGGCCGTCTCGGTGATGTCGGAAGAGTGGAACTTCCATTGCCTCTTGGGATCGTCGAGCCGCCGCATGATGCGACGGCGCTGTTCTTCCTGCGACACGTGCAGGTAGAACTTGACGATGTGGGTGCCATTGACGTGCAAATGCCGCTCGAAGGCGCGGATATCGCTCAAGCGCTCGTCCCAGAACTCCTGCGGTGGCGGATGCGCGAGCCCGCGCGCGGCCAAGAGTTCGGGGTGGACGCGCACCACCGCGACTTCCTCGTAATGCGAGCGGTTGAACACGCCAATCTGCCCCCGCGCCGGCACCGTCAGCCAGTGCCGCCACAGCCAGGAATGGCTGAGTTCCTCACCCACCGGCTCCTTGAAGCTCGTCACCGAGATGCCCTGCGGGTTGACGCCCTTCAGCACCGCACGAATCGTCCCGTCCTTGCCGGAAGCGTCCATGCCTTGAAAGACCAGCAGGAGGGAGGTGCGGCTACTCGCGAACAGTCGCTCCTGAAGTCGCGCTATGCGTCGGCGCTGACGCGCCAGCCGCTTGCCTGACTTGCGAACGTCGGCGAATCCATGCCGGGTGGGGATCGAGGCCAGGTCCACCGCGGCATTGGCGGACACACGGTACTGCGATGTGTCCGGCATGGCTGGCACGGGGGCCGGCGGCCGAGGCCGGCCCTGTCGTGCCGCGCCGTTCCCCGCCGCGTCGTCACCCACCACGGGAATCAGGCGAACTCCAGAATGGCCCGACCGCTGATGCGTCCCTCTTCGAGCGCCGTGGTGGCTTCGTTGATGTCGTCGATGGGGTAGCGCTCGGTGACGAGAGCATCGAGGTCCAAGTCGCCCTTGGCGTGCCAGTCGAGAAACATCGGGAAGTCGCGGTCCGGACAGCAGGAGCCGCCGATGGAGCCACGAAACTGCTTCTCCTGCCCGAGCATCGCGCCGGCGTTGAGTTCCACTGGCGTCGAAGGCACCCCCACGAGCACCGCCGTGCCCCCTTGGCGGGCGCCGAAGTGACCCGGCCGCACCGCCGGCACGATCTGCTCCATCGTCACCTTGAGGCCAATGCAGTCGAAGGCATAGTCGACGCCAGTGACCGGCTGGCCGCCGATAGCGACCTCCTCGGGGCATCCCACCAGGTCGTGAATCGCCTCCACCGCATTCACCTTGGAGGCGTCGATGCCATGCGTGGCGCCGAAGCGACGAGCGAATTCGAGCTTGGTCGCATCCAGATCCACCGCGATGATGGGGTCGGCGCCGCGCATCTTGGCTCCAACCACGGCGGAGAGACCAACGCCGCCGACGCCGAAGATGGCCACGGAGTCGCCCTTCTGCACATTGGCGGTGTTCAGCACCGCGCCCGCGCCAGTCATCACGGCACAGCCGATGATTGCGGTCACGTCGCGGCTGATGTCCGGCCCGGCCTTGACGACAAATTGCCCGTCGGCAATGGTGTGGTCGGCCCAGGTGAAGACGTTCTGCGACACTGCATTCCCGCCAGCAACGCTGAGATGCGCCGCGGCCGGCGGCGTGCGGATGGCTTTGGCATCGCGCGGCACCCAGGTGACGAGCACGATGTCGCCTTCTTCCAGGTGCGCCACGTCTGAACCCTTGGCGATCACCTCGCCGGTAGATTCGTGGCCGAGCAGCACCGGCCCGCGCCTGGGTCTGTGCATCTGGTGCAACTGCGAGTGGCAGACGCCCGACGCGAACTGCCGCACCACCACCTGCGTAGGACCGGGGTCCGGCAGGCTCACTTCCTGCACCTCAAGCGGTGCGTCCTCTTGCGGCAATACCACCACCCGAGCCGACGTAGCCATGCGAATCCCTCCCGCACGTTGACCGTCGCAGTTTGACCCGCCGCGTGCGCGCTTGGCAAGTTGCGCCCGGGCAGTGACGTCAGCCGACGCCGGCGGGGTCGATGCTCGCAGCGACTGGCGTCAGTCCGGCTTCGATAACGTCGTCACCGAACGCATCAAGCCGCTCTCGGCTGTCGCTGGCGGCGACTCCGATGTCGCCGCCGCCGGCTCCGCAGGGCTTGTAGATCACGCCTGACTTGGCCGCCAGTCGAGCAGCGGCTCTGTGCGATGAGCCGAATATGCCGATGCCGGCAGCCTCGTCCATGTGCCTGAGTGCCTCCGCATTGACCGCAAGCGCCTCCAGAAAGGTACCGACAGCAACGCCGCTCGAAGCCAGCGCGGCAACTTGCTCCGCCGCGTGCTCGAGCGCCCGCAATGGGGCCGGCATCTCGCCTTTGCGCCAAGCGTGGAAGCGCGCCAGCATCGGGGCGGTGGCCGTGCCGTGACCGGCAAAGACGAATCGAAGGTAGAGGTCGCGAGGCAGCTTCACCGGCACGGCCTTGCCCGTCGCGAAGCGGATCACGCCGCCGCTGGCCGCCGCCGCCACATCCAGCCCGCTGCCGCCGCCTTGCAAGCGCCCGTGCAGGGTGAGCAGCTCGGCCAGTCGGCAGCGACGCCCTGCCAGCGCCGACAGCGCCGTTGCAAGGCTCGCCACCACCGCAGCGCTGGAGCCAAGCCCAAGCTTCACGCCGCCCTGGTAACACGCGGTCGAGTCGATCTCGACGCCAACATGCGGCGGCGTTTCGTTTGCACGCAGCACTTGCGGCACGATGCCGGCAAGGGTGTCCGCCGGGCTCGCCAACAACTCGTCGCGAGTCATCCGCTGGTGCATTGCGTGGCCCGTGCCGAGAAACTCCCAACCGCCCTGCTCGCGAACTGTCAGTCGGCAGCGGACGCGGCGGTCCAGCGCTGCCACCAACGCCGGCGCACCGACCAGCACTGCGTACTCGCCGCTCAGCACCGCCTTGGCCGGTGCGGAAGTTTCGATGGCGCTAGCGGCCATCAGCCGGCTTCGGTGACGACCGCACCGGGGCCGATGCCGCAGCGGATCACCCGCTCAATGCCCGGAACGTTCGCGAGTGCCTCCGCCACCTCGTCTGCGTCGTCCAGGGCACTGAATGCCTTCACTTGCGGACCGGCATCGATGCTGGCGAAGACGCCCGTGCCGGCACGTCGCAACTGCGCCAGCGCATGCAGGGCGGCCACCGTGGCCGGCGCCCAGTACACGATCGCCGGACGGCTGGTGAGGGTGAGTGCGTGCAGCTTCATGCTGCTGTGCTCCGCCACCTCGGCGAGGGCATCGAAGTCCCGCGCCCGCACAGCGCGCAACGCGGCGGCGAAGTCGTCGTGGGTGCTTGTGGTCCAAGCCTTGTAGAAGGGGGATGTAGCACGCGCCCGTTCCATGCCCTCGGTGGAGCCAACACTCTTCATCCGCCGCGATGCGACACCGACGGTTACCGCCAACGGCCAATGCTCCGCACTAGCAACGGTTTCCGCTATGGGTTCCATATCCCGTTCCACGAGCGCCACAAAGCCGCCGAAGATCGAGCGCGCCGCCGATGCCGAACCCCGGCGCGCCCAAGCCGAGCGCTCCGTCCCGCCAAGACCCAAGCCGAAGGCGGCGTCGACGGCGGTGGTGAGGGCCGCGAAGCCTGACGCGGAAGACGCGAGCCCCGCGCCGGTGGGAAAGTCGTTGTCGGTGGTGATCGCGAGGCCCGGGATGTCGAAGGCCGTGCGCAACTCGGCCAAAAAACCAGCGACCTTGGCATCTTGCACCTCCTCGCCGTTCAGCCATAGCCGGTCTGCCGGCGCGGCTTCCACCCGCGTGGTGGTGGCAATGCCGCTCAGCGTCACCGAAAGAGACGGCGTCGCCGGACGGTTGCCCGCTCCCGCTTGCTTGCCCCAATACTTGACCAGGGCAACATTGGGATGCGCGACTGCGGTTGCCATCCCGCGGGCCGCCATCCTCAAGCGGCCTCAAGCGCCGTCGAAACCCGGCGGGGCGCGGAACGCAAACCCCTCGCGTTCGAGCAACTGCGCAACGCCGATGGTGATGAGGTCGCCATACTCGGGGCCGGCGATCTGCACGCCGATGGGCAGCCCGGCGTCGTCCGGCCCGGTAGGTACGATGGTGGACGGCAGGTAGGCCACTCCGGTGAGGCCAGACCAAAACACCTGGCGGAAGTAATCCTGCGCCTCGCCGTTGACGTTGACGGTGCGCTCGCCCATGGGTCGGTGATCGTGCTCGATGGCGGACGTGGCCATGATTGGGGTGAGCAGAACGTCGTACTCGGCGAAGAACCGGTGCCACTGCCAGCGCAGATGCGTTCGTGCCTCGTTGGCCGCACTCCAATCGCGGAAACGCGCCACCTGGGCCCGCGCCGAGATGGCTGCGAGGCTGTTGTCGTCCGGCGCCAAGGCATCCGCCCTTGCCACGGCGCGCAGGTATTGCTCTTCCGGAATGCGCGCCGCCATCGTCGCCTGCAACAGGCGCTGATAGGTCTCGTGCGAATGCGCGGCCTGAACCGGCCGGGCGTCGTAGTCGAGCTTTGCACCGAGGCTCGCGAGGGCATCGGCGACGAGGTCCACTCGCGCGGAAACTCTGGCATCCACCGGCGCCGCCTCGTCGTCGCGCCAAACCGCCACCTTGAGGTCGGATGGTGCCTTGGCGAGGCCAGGCAACTCGAGCTTGAGTCCCCGCGAGGCGATCTCGTCCGGGCCGGCCATCACGCGCACGGCCGTTTCGAGGTCTGCCGCAGAGCGTGCCAGCGGACCGATGACGGAGATGTCGGAAGGTGTCAGCACTCCCGGCATCGCGTGGCCCCGGGGCGGCAGCAGGTTCCAAGTGGGCTTGTGGCCGAAGACGCCGCAGAAGTGCGCAGGATTGCGGATGGAGCCGCCGATGTCGGAGCCGGTTTCGAGCCCGGTGAGCCCCGCCGCCAAGGTTGCCGCAGAACCGCCCGAAGAGCCGCCCGGCGCGCGCTTTACGTCCCACGGATTGTTGGTGGTGCCGTAGATTTCGTTGTAGCTCTGGAAGTCGGACAACAGCAGCGGCACGTTGGTCTTGCCGAAGATGATTGCGCCGGCCCGCCGCAGCCGCTCGATGGACAGTGCGTCACCCTCGGCGATGTTGTCCTTGAGCCGGGGAACGCCCCAAGTGGTTGGTGTGCCGGTGACGTCATAGGACTCCTTCACCGTCATGGGCACGCCATGCAGCGGCCCCACATCGTCGCCCCGCGCAAGCGCCGCATCGGCCTCGCGGGCCTCGGCGAGGGCCTCGTCGCGGCGCTGGACGATGATGGCATTGAGGCGCTCGTTGTACCGGTCCACGCGGCCAAGGAAGTGCTGCAAGAGTTCAACGCAGCCAATCTCGCGCCTCTGTATGGCAGCGGCAAGCTCGACTGCGGAGCCGAAGGCGATTTCGCTCACAAAGATGATTCCTGAAGGCTTGAAGCGCGCGCACTGTGGCGGCTTGACGACGCGAAATCAAGGGTGGCGGGCGCCTACGCGCAGGGAACTGGGGGCATGACCGGCCATCGACAGCGCCCGTCTCGCGGGGAGAGGGCTGGTTGCATGCTCGGGCCCTTGGTTGCTTCGCCCTCGGCGGGAGGAGCGTCAATGGGCCCTCGCTCCGAGCTGCGTGCTGAAAGCGCACCCGGGCCCCGTAGGGGCGACCCTTGTGGTCGCCCGTCTTGAACGCGCCGAGGTATGCGTCGAAGCACAGCAGTTCGCGCAAGCGAACTGCCAACGCGCCCGTAAGGCCGCGCCGGGACGGGACAAGCCTGTCCCCTACGAAGAAGGGCCTTACCGCGAGGCGACGGTGCCCGGCAGATAGCTGTAGGTGTACTCCAGCGGGACGTTGAAGCTCTTGATCGGGCGGTCGCCATCGAACGCCGGCCGGTAGCGAGCCCGACGCGCGGCCATGCGGACACGGTGTTCGATGATGCCGCCGGGCTCGGCGCGCACGGTTCGGCGCCCGACCACGTCGCCTCGATGGGTGATGGTGAGCGCGAGTTGCACGACGCCCTTCCATGAGCCGCGACCTTCGCCACGACCGGTAGGCAGGGGTAGGTAGATCGGCACGGGCATGTCAAAGGCGCCCGCAAGCGCTTCGGGATCTGATGCCAGGGTGGCGCGAACCTTTCGGTATTGCTCGTACGCCTGGCTGTAGCGCCGGTAGAGCATGTGCAGGTCGGCCAGTTCCAGCATCGCCTCGGCGACCTCGGCGGTGGTGCCGGTGGCCTCGAGATGGCCAATCACGGTCTTGAGGGCAAGTTCGCCCTTGTCGTGGGCTCGCCGCCGCAGGTGGTAGTGCTCGAAAGGGTCGTAGCCTTGCAGGATGCGCCAGTCGTAAAGATCGAGCGGCGGGCCGGTACGGAAGCCGCCGGTGTTGGGACGGCGCGGCATCGGCCAGACGATGCGCTGGTAGGACTCGGCATAGCCGCGCCAAGCCTGCAGCGTGCGTGCATCCCCTTCGGGTAGGTGTTCCTCGGCGAGGGCGGTGAGGTGCTTGTAGATGATGCGAGAGGAGATGTGGTAGCGATTCTGGGCATACCAGTCGCCGAGCCGCAGCAGGCCGTCGATGATCTCGGGGCTGTCTATGCCATGACCGCGAATGAGGAGGTCCAGCGCGAATTCCTCGCGGTCGTTGGCGAGCCCGCGCGCGCCCATGCTGTTGCGCGCGTCTGCCTGGCGATACACCAGCGGCAGTTGGCTGAGGCTCACCGGGCCGTCATTCACGCGCACAAGATGCAGTGCTCGCTCGAAGACCCCGTCAGCGCGAACGGCATCTCCACCGCGCAGCAAGGCTTCGGCGAGCAGGCTGAGAGGCGCGATGAGGTCCGTGTCGTAGCGGTGCGACCGTGCCTCGATCGCCTCTACGAGATCCTCCCCCTGAACGATCACGCGGGCGTACTCACGCGTGTTGAGGCCGGCTTGCATTTGCTCAAGTGCGACGGCCTCGTCTGGCCGGAGCGTCCCTTCTCGCTCTTCGGCGTTGGCGGTCGCCGGGCTCAGTCCGGCGACAACCAGTGCAGCCGTTGCCAAGCGAGCACGCCATGTGCGTATGGCGTCCGTCGTCGGCCCCAGATGGTTTGACCGGACAAGCATGTTGGCAGCCCCTCGATGAGCCGTGGGTGCGTACAGGAAGTAAAGGCTACATCGAACCGGCACGCAAGGGGGACATCCGACTGGCTGAATGCGTCTGCCACAGACGTTGCCAAACGCGGGCTACCCTTTCGCGGCGAGTGCCTCAAGAGCACTCGCTGACGATCCGGGCTACGATTCGCGTGGTGGCGGACACGAGACCAGACGAACACGCGCGGGCGGCAACGAAGGAGCTGACCCGGCTGTTGCCCATTTGGTCCTTTGTGGCGCCATATCGATGGCGGGCCGTCGGCGCGTTCGTCGCCTTGCTGGTCACGGCTTCCGTGACGCTGTCGGTGGGGCAAGGGTTGCGGCTGTTGGTGGATCGTGGCCTCGCCCAGGACTCTGTGGACGTGTTGCAGGCGAGCATTCTCGTGTTCGCGGTGCTCGTGCTGGTGCTCACCGCCGGGACGTGGATTCGCTTCTACCTCGTCTCCTGGGTCGGCGAGCGCGTCAGCGCCGACATTCGCACCGCGGTGTATGCGCGCCTTGTCCGCCTGCACCCCGGCTTCTTCGACACCAACCGCCCCACCGAAATCTCCTCGCGCATCACCACGGACACGACGCTCGTGCAGACGGTGATCGGCTCATCGGTGTCCATCGCCCTGCGCAACCTGCTGATGGGTGTGGGTGGCGTTTGTCTGTTGGTGGTGACGAACGCACGCCTGTCGCTGCTGGTGCTGGCGTGCGTCCCTCTCGTCGTGCTGCCGGTGGTGTTCTTTGGCCGGCGCGTGCGGCGACTGTCGCGGTCAAGCCAGGACCGCATCGCCGATGTCGGCAGCTACGCCGGCGAGTCGCTGCGGCACATTCGCGTGGTACAGGCGTTCCGGCGCGAGCGACGGGACCTCGACGCATTCCGCCGCCACGTCAATCGAGCCTTCGAGGTGGCAGTTCAGCGCATTCGCCAGCGTGCCTGGCTCGTGGCGACGGTGATGGTGCTGGTGCTGGCGGCGGTCGCGACCATGCTGTGGATCGGCGGTCAGGACGTGCTCTCGGGGCGCACCACCCAAGGCGAGTTGGTGGCGTTCATCTTCTATGCGTTCGTCGTTGCTGGGTCCGTCGGCGCATTGAGCGAGGTCTGGGGCGAAATCCAGCGTGCTGCCGGCGCCGCCGAACGCCTGATGGAACTCTTGGCGTCATCGTCCCGGCTGCCGGAACCGGACACATCCACTGCGCAAACGACGCCGGGCCGCATTGAGTTCCGACGGGTGTCGTTTCGTTATCCGTCGCGCCCTTCTGCCAACGTGCTCGACGATGTCTCCTTCGTGGTGGAACCCGGCGAGATGGTGGCACTGGTTGGGCCATCCGGCGCCGGCAAGAGCACCATGCTCGACTTGGTCCTGCGCTTCCACGATGTGGACGAGGGGTCGGTGTTGGTGGGCGGAGTGGATGTGCGGGCGCAATCTCTCTCGGACCTCCGCGGGCAAATGGCGCCCGTACCACAGGATGCGGTCCTGTTCGCCGGCTCCATCGCGGACAACCTCGCCTACGGAGCGGCGGAGGCGAAGCCAGCCGATGTCAAGGCCGCCCTTGAAGACGCCCATGCCACCGATTTCGTCGCTGCGCTGCCGGACGGCATCGAAACCAACGTCGGTGAGGGAGGCGTCGGTCTGTCCGGGGGCCAGCGGCAGCGACTTGCCATCGCTCGCGCCTTTCTGGCGGCACCGGCCTTGCCCGGACAGCCAGGCATCCTGCTCGTGGACGAGGCCACCAGTGCCCTGGACGCGCGTTCGGAGGAAGCGATTCGCACTGCGCTTGAGCTGCAGAAAGGCAAGCGCACAGTGCTGATCGTGGCACACCGCCTTTCCACCGTTCGTCAGGCAGACCGAATCATCGTCCTCGACGAAGGCCGCACGGTCGCATCAGGCACGCACGGCGCATTGGTGGCAACCAATGCACTCTATCGAGAGTTCGCCCTCGCGCAGTTTCTGGAACCGGACGTGCGAGAATCGGCAGCTTAACCCCTACGCGACATCGCCCGACGGCGCTAGCAGTTCGCGCAGCGAACTGCCAACGCGCCCGTTGGGGCGCGCCGGCAGCTTGTGGATCACTGCAACGAAAAAGCCGTCAAAGATGTCGTCGGGGACAATGCGCAAAGTGCCGGCAAGCGCTCCTTCCTCACCCGGCCCTCCGTCGAAGCGAAAGGGATGCAGTTCGGCAGTTTCATGGCGTCGCAACAACCATTCCACTATTTCCTCGTTCTCCTTTAGCGCGAAAGTGCATGTGCAATACACCAACACGCCGCCGGGCTTTAGGCAGTGAAATGCGGAGTCTATGAGTGCCCGTTGTTTGCGCGATGTCTCCACCACCTTGCGGGGCCGCCAGCGACGGGTAGTATTCGCATCGTCACTGCGGAATCGTCCTTCTGAAGAGCAGGGCGCGTCGAGCAGCACGCGATCGAAGCGTTCGGGGGTCTTCCTGCCCGTGTTCCTGCCATCGTCGAGATAGCATCTCGACATAGTGACCCCACAACGATGCAGATTGGCGCGCAGGCGCAAGAATCGCTTGCGCACCGACTCCACTGCCGCCAGTCTACCGGTGTTGTTCATCCTCGCGGCGATGAGTATCGACTTGCCGCCGGGCGCAGCGGCAAGGTCGAGGATCTCTTCTCCCGGCAAGGGTGCCAGGGCCAGGACGGCAACTAAACTCGACGGGTTGATGGGATAGATGGCTCCCGTCGTGGCTGCCGGATGATGCATGACCGATTGCCGCTCGCCTGGCGCGCACGTCATCACTCCCGCCAAACTCTCGAGTGGCAGTCCGCATGGCAGCGACTCCGACGAACACGGCCGCAAGGGGTTGACCCACCAGGCGACTCGCTTCGGTTCCGACATACTTGCCACAATGCGGCCGGCCTGGTCCGCTCCGAGTTCGCGTTCGACTCTGTCAACAAATCCAGCCGGCAAAGACATCTTGCTTTGTACTCCACCGATAACGCAACCCGCGTCAGGATGGGTGGATTCTACTGTTAGGGGACATGGAAGCGGCCCTTTTCCGGCACGAGGGTTGCACCGTGTGAACAAAATGCTATTCTTTGCGCCCGTTTTGGCAAGGCCGCGTTAACAGCTTCTCACAACATTGCGTTGTCAAGCCAGCCACCATCGAAGGGAACCGAGGGGAGTTGACTCATGGAAGAAATCCTGTTGACCATCATCGCCGTTCTGGGCGTCATCGTCACCTACTTTGCATGGCGTGTAGCTGATCAGATGCCCGACATTGCATTTCGCCTAAGCGAAATCCAACGCGACATGGCGACCGTTGCCCGCAAGGCTGGCGAGCCGGCACCAGCACCGGTGGTGCAGGCCGCACCACCGCCCGAGCCGGTGCAAACCGAAGCCGCGGCGCCAGCACCTTCCCAACCGATGCCAGCGCGTGCTCGCGGCCGGGGCAGGGCCGTGATGCTTCCCAATGGCCAAAAGCGAATTGACTACATTCGCGACCGCTACTACAAGGAGGGTGTTTCGCGGTCCGATATCCGCAAGGAAATCAACCAGATCATGGCGGATGCCAACATCGACGACAAGATCCAGTATCAAATCGTCTTCGCCGCCACCAAGGACCCGGCCGACCCGCGCGACAATGCCGCACCCCGTCAGCGTCAGGGTGCTGCAGCAGCGGAAGCAGGCACCGAAGCCGAGGATGCCGCCACGGACGCCGCTCCAGCCGCGGATGCGGACACGGCCCCCGCTCCGGAATCGGGCGACACGCGAGGGAACTTCTGATCAGCCCTGCCGAGACCGACTGTCGCCCGTGCCGGGCGGCAGTCGGTCGCCACCTTCCAATCTCGCAACCCCTGCCCGCCTTCGCACGTTGCACACTGGTCCGCCTTTGCGGTATGCATGATGGACTCGACTGACCCCATTGCGACTCTCGGGCACGATCGAGCAAGCGCCCGCGAACAGGGTGACGGAAACGCCAACCTTTGCGTCGTGAGCAGTGTCGATGCAACCGGCGAACCGCAGGCAAGGGTGCTCGTGTTGCGCGATATCGACTCGCGACTAGGAATCTTCCTGAACGGAAGCAGCCCCAAGGCGAGCGAGTTCGGCCATGGCGAGCGCATCTCGGTCTTGGCATGGTTGCCGAGCCTCGGAGTGCAATATCGAATCTCCTGCCGGCTCGAAGCCATGGACCCCCAAATCGTGCGCGAAAGCTGGCAACTTCGCCCCCTGGCGGCCAAACGCCTCGACTGGTTGTATCAACGCTCGCCGCAAGGCAGTGCCGTGGAGGATCGAGCAACACTGCTGGCTCGATTGGCACAGATGGAGTCCGACACCGCTCCCGCCAACGCGCTCGGCTATTTCCTGGTTCCTGAGCGTGTCGATCGACTCGCCCTCGACAACGACACGGGCGTGCATGATCGACGCCTGTTCGAGCGTGAGGGTGATGCCTGGGGATGCAAACTGCTGATTCCGTGAGCGGAGTTAGGTTACGGTCTTTGCAAACGCATCGCTTCTGGGACCGGGCGCGGTCGGTCGTCGTCGGTGCACTCGTAGGGTCGGGCTTGCCCCGTCCGTGCCGAATTCATCGTAGTGTCAGAAGCAGTTGCACAGTAACCGCCAACGCGCCGTTAGGGCGCGCGGAGAGGGGCAGGCCCGTCCCCTAGAGGAATTCGTCGAAGCACAGCAGTTCGCGCAAGCGAACTGCCCTACGCCTTATGGGTGCGGCCCAGGTACTCCTCGCCCTGCATCTCGATGATGCGGCTCTCGGTCCGCTGGAACTCGAAGCCGAGTCGTTCCCCCTGATACAACCGTTCCACCGGTGCGTGGGCGGAAAACAGCATCTTCACGTTGTGATCGTAGAACTCGTCGATGAGGCTGATGAAGCGTCGCGCCTGATCCTCTGTGGCCCGCGTGAACACGGGAACACCGCTCACCACCACCGCATGGAACTCACGGGCCAGCTCAATGTAGTCATTTTGACTGCGGGGGCCGTCACAGATTTGCCCAAACTCAAACCAGACCACGTCCTCGCCCCGCTGCCTGGCAAGAATGCTGCGACCATTCACCTTGAGCGGTGCATCACGCTCGGCAACGCCGGGACATAGTTCGCGAAAGCTCCGTTCGAGACCCGCCTCGTCGGTGGCCGGTCGGTATATCTCCGACTGACGCAATACTCGCAGCCGAAAGTCCACCTCTCCTCCCATTGCCACCACATCGCAATTTTGCTCGATGAGCCGTATCGCCGGCAGGAAGCGGCGTCTTTGCAATCCGTTCTCGTACAGGTGCGACGGCTCGACGTTCGAGGTCGCCACCAACGTAACCCGTCGCTCGAACAGATGACTCAGCAGCTCTGCCAGGATCATGGCATCGCCGATGTCCGCGACGAAGAACTCGTCGAAACACAAAAGCCGAGCCTCGGCGGCGATGCCGTCCGCCACGTCGCGCAAAGGATCCGGCTTTCCGGCAAGACGGCCGAGTTCCGCGTGGACCCGCTGCATGAAGCGGTGGAAATGCAGGCGCAGACGATCTCCCGGCGCCGACTCGTGCAGTAGGTCCATGAGATAGGTCTTGCCCCGCCCGACACTGCCCCACAGATACATGCCGCGCACGGGTGCCCGTCGGCGCACGAGCAGGCGACCCAAGCCTCGCCGCGACGCCGACCCGGCAGCGAGCCGCACGTGCAACGCATCAAGCCTTTCCACCACGGCAAGCTGCGCGGGATCCGCATCGAACCCGGCGTCGATGTTCCTGCGGTGCAACTGGCCCGGCGTCAACGCGCTTTCCCGCGGCAACCCGCACGCGCTGGCGCGCGCCTGCAGTTGCCTTTGCAGCCGCGCCGGCTCCTACTAGGAGCTTGCGCCGTAGAAAGCCACGCAGTGGCATTCTGCGGCGCGAGGTCATAGGGAGGTGGGGGCTGGGGCCAGACGCCGAGCGCAGCGAGGCGTTTCGCGGCGCTGGCACGCTGCCACCTATAATCCCCACCTCGCTCGCCGCCCTGCGAACCGCTTTCATGTCGCAACTGCTGCGCTACGTTGCCTTGCCGATCCTTGGCGGCGGCCTCGTGGGCGTTGTCATCGTTCTGTGGCTGCGCGGCGCCACACCCCCCGCCAACGACGGCTTCGCCGATGCCGTCGATCGAGCCGCACCGGCAGTCGTCAACATCTTCTCGCGCAAGGTAGTCGCCGCCTATCGCCATCCCATCTGCCGTCTGGTGCAGTTTCGGGGCCTCTGCGAAGACTCCGGGCGCATGAGAAGCTCGCTCGGATCGGGCGTGATGGCACGCAAGGATGGCCACATCCTCACCAACAACCATGTCATCGCCGGGGCGGACGACATTCTGGTGGCGTTTCCGGACGGCCGGCAGGCACAGGCTGCGGTGGTCGGCACGGATGTGGAAACCGACCTCGCCGTCATCAAGGTGGCGGGTGACGGCTTTGCCGCCATCGAACGGGCGAACTCCCGCGCTTTGCGCGTCGGCGACGTGGTGCTCGCCATCGGCAATCCGTTCAACGTCGGCCAGACGGTGTCCCTCGGCATCGTCAGTGCCAAGGGACGCTACGGCATCGGTGCGAGCCCCTGGGACGACTTCATCCAGACCGACGCCGCGGTGCATCCCGGCGACAGCGGTGGCCCGTTGGTCGATTCCGATGGCCGCATGGTGGGCGTCAACACCCTCATCTACAGCCCGGACGGCAGCGCCGAGGGCGTCGGCATAGGCTTTGCAATCCCGTCTGAACTCGCCTTTGACGTGCTCGACCAGATCATCGCCAACGGCCGTGTAGAACGAGGCTGGCTCGGCGTCGATCTTGCCGCCCGCCAAGGCGGTCTCGAGGTGGCGCGGGTGCGTCCGGGCACGCCCGCGTCGGGAGCAGGCATCCGCGCCGGCGACATCATCCTCGCCATCAACGGTGAGGCAGCCACGTCCATGCGTTCCGTGGTGCAGCGAATGCGGGCCATCGAACCCGGTGCTGAACTCACCATCCGCCTGCGCCGGGAAGGCGCGGAATTCACTGTGCGAACCGCCGCGGCAGTGCGTCCCACGGCAGGGCGTTGACGAAGGCCGCATCAACACATCGCGCGCGCCGGGGCTAGAGGCGGTTGTCGTCGAAGCCCGCGATGCGGGCGCGCGCTGCGGCCGCATGGGCGGACAGCCCCTCGGACTCGGCGACGTTGGCGGCGAGACGTGCCGGTTCCTGCACGCCGGCTGCGCTGCAGCGCACCAGGGAACTGCGTTTCTGGAAGTCGGTGACGCTGAGCGGCGAGGCGTAGCGCGCCGTGCCGAAGGTCGGCAACACGTGGCTGGGGCCCGCGCTGTAGTCGCCGATCACTTCCGCCGCGTGACCGCCGAGAAAGATCGCACCGGCGTGACGGATGCTCGGCAGTAAGGCTTCCGGGTCACGCACGGCAAGTTCGAGGTGTTCCGGAGCGATGCGGTTGGCGATGTCGCACGCTTCGGCGAGATCGCGCGTGTGAACCAGCGCGCCGCGCGATGCGAGAGAGTCGCGGATGGTGTTCGCCCGGGAGAGCGAACGCAGCGCCTCGGTGGCGGCCTGCTGCACGCGATCGAGATAGTCCGCGTCCGGGGAAAGCAGGATGGCTTGGGCGTCGGCATCGTGTTCGGCTTGCGCCAGCAGGTCAAGTGCAGTCCAAGCCGGCGCAACGCTGCCGTCGGCGATGACCACCACCTCGCTCGGGCCGGCCAGTGAGTCGATGCCGACCGGACCGAACACCAGCCGCTTTGCCGCAGTGACGAAGCCGCCGCCGGGGCCGACGATCTTGTGTACCTGCGGCACCGTTTCCGTGCCCCATGCCAATGCCGCGATGGCTTGCGCGCCACCAACGGTGAACACGCGATCTGGCCC
Source organism: Gammaproteobacteria bacterium (assembly GCA_009839405.1). Lineage (GTDB taxonomy): Bacteria > Pseudomonadota > Gammaproteobacteria > Pseudomonadales > Azotimanducaceae > VXYL01. The sequence goes on along the minus strand of VXPR01000194.1, from coordinate 2,473 downwards.
GGCAATGAACAGTGCCGCCAGCAGGTGATCGCTGCGCGCCCCGGCGGGTGTAGGAGTGGTGACTACTACCTCGCCGACGCCAGCAACCCGGGCCGGAATGGTGGTCATCAACGCCGTCGAGGGATATGCGGCCTGGCCGCCGGGCACATAGATGCCCACCCGGTCCAAAGGCGTGACGCGCAAGCCCAAGACGTTGCCCTCCTCGTCCGTGATCTCGAACGCACCGTCAGGCTGCGCCTCGTGATAGCGGCGGATGCGTCGCGCCGCGCCCTTGAGCGCCTCGCGGTCCGCCAACGGAAGTCGGGCGTAGCTCGCTTCGAGTGCATCCTTCGGCAGTTCGAGGGCGGCGGCATCCGACACTTCGAGCTGGTCGAGACGGCGTGTGTGTTCGAGCAATGCCGCGTCGCCGCGTCCTCGAACGTCGTCGACGATCTCCTCCGCCGCTCGGACCACGGCAGGGGACTGGGCAACGTCCCAAGCCAAAAGCGCGTTCAGTTCGGCGGCGAACCCGGCCGCGTCGCTGTGCAGGCGGCGGATCACTCGGCCTCGGCTGGCGTCAACGCCCGGATCGTGACGGCGTGGACCGCGCCGGATTGAATGTGCTCGCGAATGGCCGCATACACCGCCTGCTGCCGCTTCACCCGCCCAAGGCCGTCAAAGGCGTCAGAAACCACGCGCAGCTCAAATCGGTTGCCTTCCCCTGACACCTCGACGATCGCCCCGGCAATCGCATTCTCAACACACTGGCGCAGGTCATCGATCATGGTGTTGCGCCCCCGGCGCTGCGGCGAAAGTTGGATTGGAAAACGTGAATGGGCGATTTGCCCGAGAGGGTCGCCCGGACCGTTGGTCCGGGCTTGCTCTCATGCTCACCCAAGGTTATTCGGCTCCTTCTTGCTGCTTGTGGAGGACGAGGCCTTCGACCACGCCCTCAAGGTGCGCCATGCGTTCCCGCATTTCCGCCTCAAGATGCGCCATGCGTTCACGCATCTCGATCTCGAAGCTGGAGATGCGTTCCCGCATCTCGGTCTCGAAGCTGGAGATGCTTTCCCGCATCTCGGTTTCGAAGCTGGAGATGCGTGCATTCAGGTCCCTCTCAAGGCTGGACATGCGCTCAAGCAGGTCCTTCTCAAGGCTGGTCATGCGTTCCTGCAAGGCCGCGATGTCGCGTCGCATTGCTCTTTGCCCTGGCACTATCACCACGGCCAGCGCAATGCCGGTGCCGATTATGGCGATGAGTTCAGGCGTCATAGGTTGCGGTCTCCTCTTGTCGAAGTGTCGCCGCGGCGTGCGCCGACATCGCCATTATCCGAAGCTCTGGCCAGCGGTGTAAAGGCGCGCCTCTCGGCGAACGCGCGTCCTTGCCGGCGCGTCCGCAGTTCGCTACCGACTGCTTCATGCGTCACGGGTTACGATCACGTTTCCTTTCTCATCTGCTGCCCTTGGAGGGCAAACGCGGCATGGCCGGCATGGAAGCCATCATCGACGATGCTTGGGAACGACGATCGGACCTTGGGTTCGACACCGGGGGCGAGATTCGTGAAGCCGTCGAGCAGGCGCTCGCCGACCTCGACGCCGGACGGGCGCGGGTTGCGGAGAAAGTCGGCGGTGAATGGCATGTCCACCAATGGCTCAAGAAGGCCGTGCTGCTGAGCTTCGTGCTGAACGACATGCGTCCAGTGCCGGGCGGCCCCGACACCGGCGACTGGTGGGACAAGGTGCCGTCGAAGTTCCGCGGCTGGGACGAGGCCACCTTCCGCGCCGCCGGCTTTCGCGCCGTGCCCACCGCCACAGTGCGCCACTCGGCGTACGTTGCGCCTTCCGTGGTGCTGATGCCGAGCTTCGTCAACGTCGGCGCCTATGTGGACAGCGGCACCATGGTGGACACTTGGGCCACGGTCGGCTCCTGCGCCCAGATCGGCAAGAACTGCCACATCTCCGGCGGCGCCGGCATCGGCGGCGTGCTCGAACCGTTGCAGGCGGAACCGGTGATCGTCGAGGACAACTGCTTCATCGGCGCCCGCTCGGAAGTGGTGGAGGGCGTGCTGGTGGAGGAAGGTGCCGTGCTCGGCATGGGCGTCTTCATCGGCCAGTCGACCAAGATCGTGGACCGCTTCACCGGCGAAATCGTCTATGGCCGTGTGCCGGCCTACTCGGTGGTCGTGTCCGGCTCCCTGGCCGGAGGCACCGGCGAGGACGGTCCCCGTCCAAGCCTCTACTGCGCGGTGATCATCAAGCGGGTGGACGAACGCACGAGATCGAAGACGTCGATCAACGAGCTGCTGCGGGACTGACCCGAGAGTGGCCGCCCCGCCGAGGACGGCCGCGTCGCCCTTGGCGCGGCAGAGGCTCCCAAACGAAACGTGGGGGGGGGGGGGGGGGGGGGGGGGGGGGGGGGGGGGGGGAGGGGGGGTGTGTGGGGGGGGGGGGGGGGGGGGCGGGGGGGGGGTGGGGGGGGGGGGGGGGGGGGGGG
>VXPR01000574.1 GCA_009839405.1 Gammaproteobacteria bacterium | reverse complement strand
GGTGCCCGCCCCCCCAGGCCCCGCCCTGGTAGCGTATGAGGTTTGCGCCGGCCCAGCGTGAGCCCGCCGTGTGGCCGCGGGTGAGGGGGGCTGGGGTTGGCAGGGGGTACTCGAAGCGTTCGGCGTGGTTGAAGGGGCCGTTGCTGGGGTTCCTGTCCTGGTTCCAGTGGGTCTCGATCCAGTCGCCGTTCCAGCCGTGGGATGGGTCGAGTTCCATGGGCGGCTTGCCTTCGTCCTTGCGGGTGCCGCGGCGCGGCGGGCGGCCCGTGCGGATGGTTAGCGCAGAGGGATGGTGCGAGGGGGTCTCGATGGTGATGCGGCCCTTGGTGCCGATATATTGGGTCTCTTCGGGGAACCGACCGGACGGGAAGGTGATGACGGCAATGCCTTGCTGTTCGGTGTACTGCAGGACGGCGGCGCTCGGTGCCCCGCCATGGGCGGAGGGGATGCCGCCGGCGTGGGGCTGCGGGCGGGGTGCTCGACCGGCGGCAGCGACGAGAGGCATTTCGTCGGCGCCGAAGCCGGTGACTGCCGGGTTCAGGGCGTAAACGCGGTCGGGGTAATCGGCTTGCACCACCTGAATGTCGCCGATGTCACCTCGTTCCATCGCGGCGCGGGCGTGTTCGATGGCCGGGAAGAAGCGTGTCCACATGGCCTCTTGGCAAATAACCCCGGCCTCGTCGGCGGCGGCATAGACCTCCCGCGCCTGTTCGGCGGTGTCGGTGAAGGGCTTTTCGCACAGGACGTGCTTGCCGGCGGCGATGGCGGTGAGCAGGTCCCGGTGGTGATCCCAGGTCTTGGAGGCGATGTAGACGATGTCCACGTTGGGGTCGTTGCAAAGGTCCGCATAGGAGTCGTAGGCGGTGGCCACCCCGTGCGCCTCGGCATAGGCCTTGGCGCGATCCATGTCCCGCGCCGCCACCGCGGTGACCGACGCGCCGGGCACGTCCTGCAACGACTTGATCCAGTCCGAGGCGATGGCCGAGGCGCTGATGATTCCCCAGCGGAGGGGGTATGACACGTCTTCCTCTCGCGTGAGCCCGCGGCGAATGTCGAGGGGGGTGGACATGGGCCATCCCTCGAAGAAGGTGGGGTCGTCGGTCCAAGGGTCGGGGGCGTCGCTCATGCGGCTGGTCTCGGTTGCGGGAAACGCCGCGCAACCTAATTTGGCCGATGCCGGTCCGTCAAGCCGGCGAACTCCGCCGGAGGCCGACGAGGCATGCAAAAAAAGGATTGGCGCGCCTGAAGGCGCGCAGGGAAGGCAGAATGCCTTCCCTCCAGGGCCCGCCCAGCGACCAAGTCCGACGGCTAGGGCGCGCTACAGTTCCCCCATCGCACCGTCCACTGCTTCAATGGTGCGGTCGATGTCGTCTTCTGTATGCGCCAGCGACAGGAACATGTTGTGCCATGGGTGGAAGTACACGCCGTGTTCGATCAGGCGGGAGCAGAGCGCGAGGCCCCGCTCGCAGTTTGGGTCGTCCTCGAACATCACCGCTGGCATCTGCGGTGGCCCGCTTTGGCGAATGCGCTCCTGATGCAGCCGCGCCACCTCGTCGATGCCGTCGCGCAGGCGCTGGCCGAGGGCCTCGAGGCGCGCCGGCGCATTCTCCTCGTGCAGCACGTCGAGGGTTTCCAAGGCTGCCGCCATGGGCGCGGACTGATACCAAAAGGAGCCGGTGACGAACACCGACTTCATGGCGTCCCGGAAGCGCTCGCTGCCGAGCGTTGCCGCGAGCGGTTCGCCGTTGGCGATGGCCTTGCCCCACGCGGAAAGGTCGGGGCGAATCCCCAAAAGCGACCACGATGCGTCGAGGCTGAGGCGAAAGCCGGCGCGCACATCGTCGAGAATCAGCGCCGCGTCTTCCTGGTCGCACAGACGCCGAACGGCGGCCGCGAAGTTCGGATCCACGAGCTCCTGATGCGAACCGGCGTCGTGGCGGAATGCCGACACCATGATGCCGGCGATCTGGCCGGAATGCTCCCGCACCACTCCCTCGACGCTCGCCGCATCGTTGAAGGCGTACTCGGGAAAGGCACCGTGCTCCGTGCCAGGCGCTCCGGGGGCACGCCGGTTGGCCCAAGGCTGCGAGCCGTGGTAGGCGCCCCGCGCCACGAGCACCTTGCTGCGCCCGCGATGCGCCCTCGCTGCCATGACGCAGGTGGTGGTGGCGTCGTTGCCGTTCTTGGAGAAGACCGCCCAATCGGCGTGCGCCACCGTGCCGACGAGGCGCTCGGCAAGCTCCACCACGTTCGCGGCCGGGCCATTGCCGATGTCGATGCTGCGGCGCTGCGCCTCGGCCCTCGCCGCGATGCGCTCGTTGCCGTAGCCAGCGATCATCGGGCCGTACGAGCAGATGTAGTCTATGTACTCGTTGCCGTCCACGTCCCACAGCCGGGCGCCCTTGGCGCGGGCGAAGAACTGGGGATAGTTGGCCGGCATCCGCGCGCCCATCGCCATGTGGCCGTACATTCCGCCCGGAATCACGCTCGCGGCCCGCTCGCGCAGTGCCGCGTCCTTGGCGCCGTTGTCCATGCCGGCTAGCTCCCCCTTTTTCGTGCAACGCCGACAGTGTAAATGCTCACCTCGGAGAAGGGCGGAGTGCCTCGCCTCCGAAGGCGCGGTGCAGCGTGTCTGTACGCGTATGCTTTGCGCCCACCGCAAAACGTACGCTTGTCTTGCTGCATGGCACCACGACTGATTCTTGCGTCCTCGTCCCGCTATCGCCGCGAACTCCTCGCTCGCCTCGGCATCGACTTTGACAGCGCATTTCCGGATGTGGACGAGAGCCCCCTGCCGGGCGAGCCACCGGCGGCGCTGGTGCTGCGGCTCGCGGAGCTGAAGGCGCGCAAGGTCGGTGACGGGTCGCCAAGCGCGGTGGTGGTCGGCTCCGATCAGGTGGCCGTGCATGAAGGCAAGGTGCTCGGCAAGCCCGGCACCGTGGCGAACGCCGAGCGACAACTCGCGCAACTCTCCGGCCAGCGGGTCGATTTCCTCACCGGTGTTGCAGTGCTGAACAGCGCCACCGGGCAGTTGCAGACCCACACGGACCGCACCACCACCACGTTTCGCCGACTCTCCGAGGCCGAAATCCGCCGCTACGTGGAACTCGATCAACCCTTGGACTGTGCCGGCGCCATCAAGTCCGAAAGCCGGGGCGTGATGCTGTTTGAGCGCGTCGAAACCGAAGACCCCACCGCCGCCATCGGCCTGCCGCTCATACGGCTCGCGGCGCTGCTCCGCAACGAGGGGATCAACCCGCTTGACGACTGAACGCGACGTCGGCGAGACGACGCCGGTAGCCATCGCCCGAACGCTGGCGCGAGCGGCTGGACGCTGCACGTTCCAGCCGCCCGTGGCACACGTGTACAACCCACTCGACTATGCCGCAGGCGCGCACCGGCAGTATCTCGAACGATACTGCCGGCGCGAAGCCGACATCCTGTTGGTGGGGATGAATCCTGGGCCGTGGGGCATGGTGCAAACGGGCGTTCCGTTCGGTGAGGTTGCGTTGGTGCGCGACTGGCTAGGCATTTGCACCGGTGTGACGACGCCAGCCGAGCAACACCCCAGGCGCCCCATCCAGGGCTTCGAGTGCTCGCGCAGCGAAGTGAGCGGCCAGCGCGTTTGGGGCTGGGCGCAGGAGCGCTTCGGCACCCCGGACGCCTTCTTCCGGCGTTTCTTCATCTGGAACCACTGTCCCTTGGCGTTCCTGGAAGAATCCGGTCGCAACCGAACGCCGAACCATCTGCCTGCGGCCGAGCGCAAGGCCCTTTACGACATCTGCGATCGCGCCTTGGCCAAGATCGTGGACTACCTCGAACCGAGCCTCGTCCTCGGCATCGGCAGATACGCCGAAGCCCGCTGCCACGACGCCCTGAGGCCGGGCCCTCGCATCGACGGCATCTTACACCCTAGCCCGGCGAGCCCGGCCGCCAACAAGGGCTGGGCCCCGCAAATGGAACGACAACTCGCGGCGCTCGGGGTGTCGCTCCCGTAACCCGTCCCGCTCAATGCGCGAGGTCGTGACCCCTCGAGGGGCGGCACCCCTACGAGGTCTTCGTGCCGGGGTACCATTGGGGACATGACAAAACTACGCATCGACATGGCAGCCGCCGGACGCTCGCTGCCAGAGAACATCGATCTCGCGCTCAGTGCCCAGGACGCAGGTTGGGGTGGGCTGTGGGCCGCGGAGGTGAACGCGCTGGAGGCGGCGTCGCTGCTTGGCGCGGTGGGCAGCCAACTCGGGCAAGGCCGCCTCGGCACCGCCATCGTGCCCATGCAGACACGCGACCCGCTGCTCTTGGCGATGATGGCCGCGTCTTTGCAGCAACTCGCGCCGGAAGGGTTCGTGCTCGGGCTCGGCACCAGCACGCCCATCATCGTTGAGGATTGGCACGCGACCCCCTGGGGCGACTCGCCCCTCAGCCTCACCCGCGAGTGTGTCGACATCACCCGTCGGTTGCTCGACGGCGAACGGGTAACCACCGAATCCGGCCGCTGGCGCTACCGCCGGGCACAGTTGGCCCGACCGCCCGAGCGTCGCGTTCCCATCTATCTCGCGGCTCTCAACGACCGCATGCTGGAGCTCGCCGGCGAAGTCGCCGACGGGGTGATTCTGAACTTCGTCACGATGGCGGATGTCCGCCACGCGCGCGTTCGCCTACAGGCGGGCGCTGACAGGGCGGGTCGATCTCTCGACAACTTCGAGGTGGTCGTCTTCTTCCGCGCCACCGAGACAGAGAGCTACGAGGCGGTGCAGGACCGCTACCGCAGCGAGTTATTCACCTATGCCATGGCACCGGTGTACCGCCGTATGTTCGCCCGCGCCGGGTTCGAGGAGGCCTGTCTCGAAGTTGCACGCCTGTGGGGGGACCGGCAACGCCAAGAGGCACTCGAAGCAGTGCCCGAAGCACTGATTCGAGAACGCACGCTGATTGGCACCGCCGACGAGATGCAGGCGCGCCTGGCCGACTACGCGGCCGCCGGCGTCTCCACAGCGCTCGTGACGCCCGTCGCCGCGCCGGGACGCGACGAGTACATCGCCGACTGCACGCGCACGGTCAAGGCGCTCTCGAGGGTCGCCGCGTAGCGGCGCACCCTCGCTGGCGACCCTCCGGAGGTGCCACGGCAGGCATGCGCGTCTGCCTACACGCTTCCTCCGCACGCAGACGGGCTCCCGCCCTACAAGGCAGCCGTTTCCACAACTGCGCCACGCAAGCGTCGTCGGCATGGCGAACGGCAGCCGATTTCGCACCGACATAGCCCCAAAGTCTCGATAAAGACATAGTTCTTGCACCCTTTCCGGTCCCCCCCATTGCTACAATGGCCATTGCTGCTTGGTAGAGCGAATCGTCACTGTGCGCCTGTCCTCACTCCCCATTCCGCTGCTTGCGCTGGGCCTTTGCCTGCCGCTGCAAGCCCGAGAGAATCCCGAATCTGGTCAATGGTTTATATCTCCCGTGGTAGCCATGAAGGAAGCCCCGCGAAAGCACGACGTGGGCGCTTCCACGGACCTCGCGCTCAGTGTCGGCTACGGCATCACAGACGACTGGGCCGCCGAGGCGGCGTATCTGTCCTGGTCGGCCGATCGAGGCGATGCGGATTCCTTTTGGCTTTCGGGGCTCTGGTCTCTGCCCAAGGCCCGACGCGCCCTGCAGCCTTATGTCGTGTTTGGCGCCGGTCGCTCCTCGTTCGCCGTAAACGGCGGGCCGGACGAGGACGCCACCCAAGTGTTCGCCGGTTTCGGTGCCTTCGGCGACCTGGGCACGCGAGTTTCGTGGCGTGCGGACCTGCGGGCCGGGAAGAAATCGGGCACCATCCCACTCGATCCCTTCGCACAAGGGGGCGTTGCCCTTTTCCTTGGTTACGTCTCGCCATACCCGCCACCGGATCGCGACGGCGATGGTGTGCCCGACGCCGACGACGACTGCCCCGGCACGCCGGCGGGCGTGCCCGTGGATGAACGGGGTTGCCCATTCCCGCCCGACAGCGACGGTGACGGCGTTGCGGACCCCGACGATGCCTGCCCCGACACCCCCGAAGGCGTCGCGGTGGATGAACGCGGCTGTCCGCTCGACCGCGACGGCGACGGCGTGCCCGATTACCTCGACAAATGCCCCGACACGCCCGGCGAGGGCGAGGATGGTTGCCCGCTGGTGCCTGAGGAGCCCCTCTCGTTCACGGTGCTGTTTGATTTGGACGAATCCGACATTCGTGCCGACCAGGAGGCGACGCTGCGTGAGGGCATCGCCATGCTGCTCAAATACCGCGAAGCGCGGGCGATCATCGAGGGCCACACCGATTGGCAAGGGCGTGCCACCTACAACCAAGGGTTGTCCGAACGTCGCGCCGAGACGGTGCGCGACCACCTGATCGCGGCCGGTGTGGATGCATCCCGTCTCACCACCGTCGGCCACGGCGAAATGAAACCCGCCGCTGACAACCGCACCGCCGAAGGGCGGCAAGAGAACCGGCGCGTCACCACGGTAACGCTTCAGGCGCCGGCCGAACGATGACAGTCGCAACGTGCTTCGCCGGGTGCCTCGAGCACGCTGGCATGGAAGGAGACCGCTCCGTGTTGACCCAAGATCTCGCCCCCGGCGATGCTCGCGAGAGCTTCCGAGGCCTGCTCCGCCGGTGGGCCATGCTGGTGCTGGTGCCTGTGGGCATGCTCATGGCGGCTCCCGTCGCTGCGGCAGAGGCACCGGTTGCCGTTGGCGCCATCGACGACGTGATGATGTTCGTGGACGAGCCGCGGCTCGAGATCAACTTTTATGGAGTGTTCTCGAACCGCCCCACCGATTGCACCGCCGAGTCGTCCGACGAAAACGTCGTGCGACTCGAGCACGAAGGCTATGACATCACTCTGATTCCGGTAGGTCCCGGCACGGCCACGGTCACGGTCGTGGCCTGGAACGTCGCCGGCATCGATGAAACGGAGTTCACCGTCACGGTGAAGGACCGCGAACCCCAGGCCGTGGGCGAACTCGGTGAAATCACCCTTGTCGTGGGCGACACCGAGTCCGTGGACTTCAGCGAAGCGTTCACCGGCACGAACCTCGTTTACTCGCTGACGTCCACCGACGACAGCGTGGCGACGGCAACGGCAGACGGCACGATGGCCGCCGTGCAAGCGCATGTGGCCGGCACCACGGAGGTAACCGTCACGGCCAGCAACTCTGCCGGTAGCGCGATGCTCGCCTTCCGCACTACCGTTCAGGACATCCCGCCGATGGTCGCGAAGGCGCTTGACGACCTTGCCCTTACCGTCGGCGACACCGCGTCCGTGGACTTCGGCGAGACGTTCTCAGGCACGGCCTTGCGCTTTTCGATGGAGGTGGCCGACCCCGACAATGCGGCCACCGCAACACGCGATGGCGACGCCAGCACCACCATTGACGTCGAAGCGCTGGCGCACGGCGAGGCGACGGTGAGGCTGACGGCCAGCAACACCGCCGGCAGCGTGAGCGAGACCTTCACGATCGCGGTCCGCGACCAAGTGCCCATGGCTGCTGGGGAGTTGGCCGCGGTCACGCTCGTCGTCGGCGAAACCGCCGAAGTGGACTTCTCGGCGGCGTTCACGGGCAACGCGCTCGTCTACTCCGTCGCCTCCTCCTCCGACGCGAACGCGACCGCCGCGCTGTCTGGCCAGACGGCCCAGCTCACGGCCCTCGTCGCCGGCAGCGCCAAGGTGACCGTCACTGCCAGCAATGCCTCCGGCACCGCGACGCAGGAGTTCCTGGTGACGGTGCAGGACATCGCACCAATGGTCGCCAAGCCGCTTGACGACCTTGCCCTCACCGTCGGCGACCGCGCGTCCGTGGACTTCGCCGAGACGTTCTCGGGCACGGCACTCAGCTTTTCGATGGCGGTGTCCGATGCCGCAGCGGCCACCGCAACACGCGATTCAGGCGCCAGCACCACGATCGATGTCGAAGCGCTTGCGCACGGCGAAACCATGGTGACGGTGACGGCCAGCAACACCGCCGGCAGCGTGAGCGAGACCTTCACGATCGCGGTCCGCGACCAAGTGCCGATGGCTGTGGGGGAGTTGGCCGCGGTGACGCTCATCGTCGGCGAGACTGCGGAGGTAGACTTCTCGGAGGCGTTCACGGGCAACGCGCTCGTCTACTCCGTCGCTTCCTCCTCCGACGCGAACGCGACCGCCACGCTGTCTGGCCAGACGGCCCAGCTCACGGCCCTCGTCGCCGGCAGCGCCACGGTGACCGTCACTGCCAGCAACGCCTCCGGCAGTGCGATGCATGAGTTCATGGTGACTGTGCAGGATCAGCCTCCCGCCACGGTGGGTTCGCTGCCCAACCTTTCGCTTACGACCGGCGGGAACTCGGAAACGGTAGAAGCGTCCGGCGCATTCACCGGCACGGCGCTTACCTACAGCGTCACCAGCGAGGGCGACGCGTTCGCAGTGACGCGAAGTGGCAGCCAAGTGACCGTTTCGCCCCTCGTGGAAGGCCAGGGAACCGTCACGGTCGCCGCCACCAACACCGCCGGAACCGCCTCGCAGACCTTCCGTGTCACCGTCAGCACGGACGCGGCGGAAACCGGGGCGACGGAACGAAGCCTTGCGGCAATCGGCGCCAGCACATTGTCGAGCGTGCAGTCCGCCATCGGTGCACGGTTCCGCGCGGCACGAGGCAACGCCGAGCCAGCCGCCGGCCAGAGCACGTGGCGGGGGCAGCGAATCGGCAGGCATGACCATCGGGGTTTCTCGCACCACACCTCTCGCTTCGGTCCTGGTTCCATCGGCACTTCCTTCGCCGACGACTGGCACCAAGCTGGGTTTGGCACAGGATTCGGGATGCACCGGGCAGCCGCATCCGACGTGAAGTGGGAGCCCCCGGCCGAGTGGACCTTCTGGGGCCATGTCGACCGCCAGTCCTTCGAAGCCAGTGCCTACGACGGCGGCGTGAGCAGCGTCTATTTCGGTGCCGACGCCGACTTCGGCGAGCGCTGGATGGCCGGGTTCGCAGTGTCGTCGAGTTCCGGCGAAGCCGGCTACGAGTTTGCCGGCCGCGGCGCGAGCGGCACCGGCAGCCTGGACACAGAACTCACGAGCGTCTTCCCCTACCTGCATGTGACGCCCAGTGAGGACGCCGAAGTGTGGGCCATCGTCGGTGCCGGCTGGGGTGATGTCACGCAAACCCGCAGCACTACCGCGCAGCGCGGGTCGGCCGATCTGTCCATGTGGATGTTGAGTTTCGGCGGACGCCGCAGCATCGCTTCCGCCGATGCTTGGGACGTCTCGATCCTGGGCGACACGAGTGTCCTTGAACTCCAAACCGACGGCGGCATCGGCATCATCAACGGCCTTGAAGTAGGCGTTGCCCGCCAGCGCGCCGGCCTGGAAGCGGCGCGCCTGGTCGCGCTGCAAGACGGCGGTAGCCTCGCGTGGTTCGGCGAAGTGGCAGCGCGTCACGACAGCGGCGACGGCGAGACTGGCGCCGGCGGCGAGTTGATCGGTGGCGTGCGCTTCGACTCCGGCCGCCTGAGCCTCGAGGCAAAGGCAAGGCTTCTCGCCATGCACGCAGCCGACGACTACGAGGAGAACGGCTTCAGCCTGACGGCCACGGTGCGCCCCGCCGCAGACGGCACGGGGATGTCGCTGTCGGTGTCCGCGCACTCAGGCATCGGCATGGGAGCGACGCAGACATCTGCCATCCTCGACTCCCACCAGCCGGGCTTGCGCGCCCTGCAAGGCAGCAACGACTGGGGCATGGCCGCACGCATCGGTCACAGCCTGGCAGCCATGTGGCAACCGGGATCGATGACACCGTTCGCGGAGTTGGACGTTTCCCCCCAGCGCAGCCGCACCATGCTCGGAGTCCGCTACGACCTCAGCATCCCGAACGCATCCGACCGGCTCAACCTCGAGTTCGCTACCGGCCACGGCGAGGACCACTACCGCGGCAGCGGCGTCGTGACGGAGCTTCGCGCGGCCTTGCGTTTCTAGCGCGCGCTTGCTGCTGAGGTCGCACGCCGCAAGTTGACAGGTGCACGATTTGCTTCGAAGCGAGCCCCATGGGGCGCGGGAAGGCCAGGTGGCCTTCCCCAAGAGCCGTCAGATCACCATCAGGTCCATGAACTCGTGCACCGGTGTTGCCTCCAGGGCTTCGCGGTTGAGGCATAGCTCGGCGATGGCGCTGGCTTGGCCAGCGGGGAACCGGATGGCCAGGTTGCGACGGAATTTGTCCACGAGGATAGGGATGCCCTCGTCGCGGCGGCGGCGGTGGCCGATGGGGTATTCGACCACTACCTTTTGGGTCTTGGTGCCGTTCCGGAAGAACACCTGCACCGCATTGGCGATGCTGCGCTTGTCGGCTTCGTGGTATTCGCGGCTGTAGCGCTCGTCTTCCTGCACCACCATGAGGTCGCGCAACCGGTCCACACGCGGGTCTCGGGCAGCGGCATCCTCGTAGTCGTCCGCCGTCAGATCGCCCTTGAGCAGGCCAATCGCCGTCATGTACTGCAGGCAATGGTCGCGGTCGGCAGGATTGTTGAGCTCGCCGGTCTTGCTGATGATGCGGATGGCGGATTCGTGGGTGGTGAGTTCGATTCGGTCGATATCGTCGATTCGATGTGCGACCTCCGGGTGCAGTTCGACCGCTGCTTCCACCGCCGTCTGGGCGTGGAATTCTGCCGGGAAAGAGATCTTGAACAGGACGTGCTCCATCACGTACGAGCCGTATTGGCGCTGGAAGGAGAACGGTTTGCCACCGAACGACACGTCGTAGAAGCCCCAGGTCGGCGCGCTGAGCGCACTCGGATAGCCGATTTCACCCTTGAGCACCAGCATGGCCAAGCGCACTGCCCGGCTGGTGGCGTCGCCGGCGGCCCAGGACTTGCGCGGCCCGGCGTTCGGGGCATGGCGATAGGTTCGCAGGCTAGAGCCATCGATCCATGCGTGGGAAAGCGCGTCGACGATCTGCTCCCTGGTACCGCCCAACAGGCGCGTCACCACGGCAGTCGAAGCCACTCGCACGAGCAGCACGTGATCGAGGCCGACGCGGTTGAAGCTGTTCTCAAGCGCAAGGCAGCCCTGTATTTCGTGCGCTTGGATCATGGCTTCCAGCACGTCGCGCATGGTGAGGGGTGCACGGCCGGCCGCCGCCTCCCGGCGACTCACAAAGTCCGCCACCGCCAGAATTCCGCCGAGATTGTCGGACGGGTGCCCCCACTCCGCCGCCAGCCAAGTGTCGTTGAAGTCCAGCCAGCGGATCATGCAACCGATGTCCCAGGCGGCCTTCACGGGATCGAGTTCGAACTGCGTGCCGGGCACACGGGCGCCGTTCGGCACCACCGTGCCGGGGACGATGGGCCCCAAGTGCTTGGCACATTCCGGAAACCGCTGCGCCAGGAAGCCGCAGCCGAGCGTATCCATCAGACAGTGGCGAGCCGTGTCGAACGCCTCGTCACTGGTCACCGAACCGAGCACGTAGTCCGCGATGTCAACCAGCTCGGAGTCCGGCGCTGGCCGCACGTTGGTCTCGACATTCGCGCTCACCGCTAGCGTTCCGCCAGCGGCACGAACGAACGCGGATCGGGGCCGATGTAGTCGGCGCTGGGCCGGATGATGCGGTTGTTCGAGCGTTGCTCCATCACGTGGGCGCTCCAGCCCGACACCCTCGAACAGACGAAGATGGGCGTGAAGAGCTTGGTGGGAATGTCCATGAAGTGGTAGGTGGCGGCGTGGAAGAAGTCCGCGTTGGCGAAGAGCTTCTTCTCGTCCCAGAGCAGCTTTTCGATGGCGCAGGAGACCGGATAGAAGCGCTCGTCGCCCACCTCGCCGGCCAGCTTCTCCGCCCAGCCCTTGATGATGCCGTTGCGGGGGTCCGAGGTGCGATAGATGGCGTGGCCGAAGCCCATGATGACTTCCTTGGCCGCCAGCATGCCGCGCACCGCCGCTACTGCCTCTTCCGCGGTTTCGAAGCGCTCGATCAACGCCATCGCCGCCTCGTTGGCACCGCCGTGCAGCGGCCCGCGCAGGGAGCCGATGGCGCCGGTGATGCAGGAGTGCATGTCCGACAGCGTCGAAGCGCAGACCCGCGCCGTGAAGGTCGAGGCGTTGAACTCGTGCTCGGCATAGAGAATGAGCGAGACATCCATCACCCGTTGGTGCAGGTCGCTCGGAGCGCGCCCGTGCAAGGTTTCGAGGAAGTGGCCAGCGATGGAATCGGCATCGGTCTCAAGTTCCACCCGCACGCCGTCGTGGCTGAACCGATACCAATAGTTGACGATGGAAGGCAGCGCGCCGAGCAGGCGGTCCGCAACCTCCTGCTGATTGCCGAAGTCGCCTTCCGGCTCGAGGTTGCCGAGCATGGAGCAGCCTGTGCGCATCACGTCCATGGGATGGGCGTCCGCTGGGATGCGCTCGAGCACTTCCTTCACCGCGTCCGGCAAGCCGCGCAGCCCCTTCAGCTTGGCGCGATAGCCATCGAGTTCGGCCGCGTTCGGCAACTCGCCGTGGAAGATGAGATGGGCGATCTCCTCGAAGGTCGCGCCCTCGGCAAGTTCCGAGATGTCATAGCCCCGATACGTGAGCCCCGTGCCGGTCTTGCCCACCGTGCAAAGCGAGGTTTCGCCGGCGCTTTGGCCGCGCAGGCCCGCGCCGCCGAGTTTCTTGTCCACCATTTCCCTTCCTCTCGTGTCGTTCGTGCCGAGGCGCGATTCTCCTCGCGCTTCGAGGCGCTGACGCGGCCGCTATCTCAGCCGCCCTTGGCGTCGGCGAAGAGCCGATCTAGCTGGTCTTCGTAGTCGTGATAGCCGAGAAAGTCATAGAGGTCCGCGCGGGTCTGCATCGACTCTAGCGCCGCCTTCTGCGTTCCGTCCCGGCGAATCGTCCCGTACACGTTCAGCGCCGCCAAGCTCATGGCGCGGAACGCAGACAGGGGATAGAGCGCCATCCTAACACCCACGCTCCTTAGCTCATCCAAGGCATAGAGCGGCGTCTGGCCAAACTCCGTGAGGTTGGCGAGGACAGGAATGTCCACCGCCTCGGTCACCCGGCCGTACATGGAGAGGTCCGTCATGGCCTCGGCGAAGATAGCATCGGCGCCGGCTTCCTCGAACCGCGCCACCCGCTCCACCACCGCATCGAGCCCCTCCACCGCGAGTGCGTCGGTGCGCGCCATGACGACGAAATCGGCGTCGAGCTTGGCATCGGCGGCAGCCTTGAGGCGATCGCACATCTCCTCGCTGGAGACGATCTCCTTGTTCGGCCGATGCCCGCAGCGCTTCGCCGCCACCTGGTCCTCAATGTGGACCGCCGCCGCGCCGGCCTTGTCCATCTCGCGGATGGTGCGGGCGATGTTGAAGGCCCCGCCCCAGCCGGTGTCCACATCCACCAGAAGCGGCAAGGAACTGGCCGCAGTGATGCGGCGCACGTCCGCCAGCACGTCCTCCATGGAGGTGATGCCGAGGTCGGGCAGCCCATAGGAAGCCGCCGCCACCCCGCCGCCCGAGAGGTAGATCGCGGAAAAGCCCACTCGCTCGGCCATGATGGCGGCGTAGGCATTGATCGCGCCGACGATCTGCAGCGGATTCTCCGCTTCGAGCGCGGCGCGAAACCGCGAGCCTGCTGTGACCATGCCTACCCTCCCCTATGTTGCCTGAGACGCGCGGCCAGAGCGTCGTACGAATCCACCGCGTCGAACTCGGGGAACTCCGCCACCACGTTGGCCGGGGCGTTGAAGAAGACGCCGGCGTCCGCCTCTTCGAGCATCGCCGTGTCGTTGAAGGAATCGCCCGCCGCCAGCACCCGATAGTTCAGCGAGTGAAACGCCCGCACCGCCTCGCGCTTGGGATCGTCCTGCCGCAGCCGATAGCCGACGATGCGGTCGTCCTGCACCGTCAGTCGGTGGCACAGCAGCAGCGGATGGTCGAGCTTGGCCATGAGCGTCATGCCGAACTCGTAGAAGGTGTCCGACAGGATGGCCACCTGAAAGTTCCGCCGCGCCCAGCGCAGGAAATCGGCCGCCCCTGGCAGCGGTTCGAGCCCGCCGATCACCTCACGGATGGTGCTGAGCTTCAAGTCGTTGCGTTCGAGCACGTCCATGCGATAGCGCATGAGGTCGTCATACACGGGCACGTCGCGGGTGGTTCGCTTGAGTTCGGCGATGCCGGTGCGCTCGGCCACCGACGGCCAGATTTCCGGCACCAGCACGCCTTCGAGATCAAGACAGAGTATTTCCAAGCAGGCGCCCCAAGCGGTGATCCAGCGAGCGGGCGCGGTGCGCCACACCTGCCGCAATTATGCAGCAGTTTGCTCGACTTGGCGTTGCCTCAAGCCGTCCCGGACGACGATAAGCATAGAACCAGAAATCATTTTCGGCGGCGGGGCCACGCTGCTAGGCTGCGCCGCTCTTCGTGGTACGCGGCCCGTTCGCCCTTGGCCGCTGGTGCCTTGCGACATGGGAAGCAACGATGGCACAGATTTCTGCACAGGCACTCCCGACCCCAGCGCAGGTGGCGCGTGATGTGCTCATCGAGGCGTTCGAGAGCTTCGACATCGAGCGCATCGCCATCTCCTTCAGCGGCGCGGAAGACGTGGTGCTGATCGACCTTGCCGCCACGATCCTCGGCAAGGACGTGCCGGTCTTTAGCCTCGACACCGGCAGGCTGCACCCCGAAACCTATCGATTCCTTGAAACCGTGCGCGACCATTACGGCATTCGCCTTGAGGTGCTCGCTCCGGACGGAGCGGAAGTGACGCGCCTCGTGCGGGAGAAGGGCCTTTTCAGCTTCTACCGCGACGGCCACGGCGAATGCTGCGCGGTGCGCAAGATCGAGCCTCTCCGGCGCAAGCTCGGCGAACTCGATGCCTGGATCACCGGCCAGCGCGCCGACCAGAGCGTCACCCGAGCCGAACTGCCGACGGCGCAGGAAGACGTGGCCTTCTCAACCGGCGACCACCCCATCTTCAAGTTCAATCCCCTGGCCAACTGGACCAGCTCTGACGTCTGGGACTACATCCGCGACCACGACGTGCCCTACAACCCCCTGCACGACGCTGGCTTCCTCTCTATCGGCTGCGAGCCCTGCACCCGTCCCGTCGGCCCCCACGAGCACGAGCGCAACGGGCGCTGGTGGTGGGAGAACGCCACCGACAAGGAATGCGGACTGCACGCCCAGAACGTGGCGCCGCGCCACGTCCGCATAGTCGCCTGATCCGGCTTCCGGCTCCGCAAGGCACCGGTGCCCTCCCCCGACGCCCCTGGGCGCCGCATCACCTTCGTCAAGAAGGTGTTGGCAAACGGCCAGCCCTGCGCCAAGTGCGCGGATGTGGAACAGCGCCTCAGAGCCGCCGGCCAAATGGCTGCCATCCACCGCACGGTGATCGCCGACGAACGCGACCCGGACTCCGAGGGCATGCGGATCGCCGCCGAACACAACGTCAAGCTGGCGCCGTTCTTCGTCGTCGAGGAACGCGGCGAGACGCGCATCTACACGATCTACTTCCGCTTCGCCCGCGAAGTGCTGGGCAGTGGTGGCGCGGCGAAGCCGAAGCGAGAAGCAGAGGAGATCCTCCGCGCCAACCCGGACCTCGATCTGGTCTGAGCGCGGAGAACGCGCCCTGCGGCGGGTCCCCTTTCCCGGACGGAGGGCGTCTCGCCCTCTATCACGCCCGCAAGGGCGCGCGAGACCCCCGCGTCAACCAACCGACGCCGCCGGACCCCCACGGCGTACACTTGCGCGCCAAAGCGGCCTAGAGAGGGAACCCACGAATGCGCGCGATCATGGTGATGTACGACTCGCTCAACCGGCACATGCTGCCGAACTACGGCTGCGACTGGACGCTGGCGCCCAACTTTCGCCGCCTGGGCGAGCGGGCGGTGACGTTCGACAACCACTATGTCGGCTCCATGCCCTGCATGCCGGCGCGGCGAGAGCTGCACACCGGGCGGCACAACTTTCTGCACCGCTCGTGGGGACCGTTCGAGCCGTTCGACGACTCCACCTTCACCATCCTCAAGGAGCGCGGCACCTATACCCACCTCGTCTCCGACCACTACCACTACTGGGAGGACGGCGGCGCCACCTACCACCACCGCTATTCGAGCTGGCAGAACGTGCGCGGCCAGGAGGGCGATGCCTGGAAGGGCGAGGTGGCGGAGCCGGAAATCCCGGAGCATCTGGGACGCATCGCCCGCCAGGACTGGGTGAATCGCAAGTACATGCAGGAGGAGCATCTGACGCCGCAGGCGCAGACCTTTGCCGCCGGCCTCGAATTCCTCGAGACCAACCGCGAACAGGACAACTGGTATCTGCAGATCGAGACCTTCGACCCGCACGAGCCGTTCTTCACCCTGAAGCAGTGGAAGGATCGCTACAACTACGACTGGGACGGCCCGCATTTCGACTGGCCCAAATACGAGCGGGTGAGCGAAGACCCCGACGCGGTGGAGTACATGCGCTACCAGTACGCCGCCCTGCTGACCCAATGCGACCACTACCTTGGCAAGGTCATCGACTTCATGGACGCCCACGACATGTGGCACGACACCATGCTGCTGGTGGTAACCGACCACGGTTTTCTGCTCGGCGAACACGATTGGTGGGGCAAGGCACGCATGCCCTGGTACAACGAGACGGCGCACATCCCCTTCTTCGTCTGGGACCCGCGCGCCGGCAAGGCCAACACCCACCGCACGAGCCTAACCACCACCATAGACGTAGGCCCCACCCTGCTCGACTACTTCGGCCACGAGCCGCCGCCGGACATGGACGGCCACCCCCTGCTGGCCACCCTGCGGGACGACACGCCGGTGCGCGACGCCGCCATCTACGGCATGTTCGGCGCCCACGTGAACATCACCGACGGTCGCCACGTGTACATGCGCGGCCCTGCGGCCGACAACGCGCCGCTGAACCACTACACCTTGATGCCGACCCACATGCGCAGCCCCTTCTCCACCCGTGAACTCGCGAACATGCGCTGGCACGAACCCCTCGCGTTCACCAAGGGCTGCCCGGTGATGCAGATTCCCTCCACCGGCCTCGGCCGCTTCGCAGAGACCTTCAAGACGCAACTATTCGACCTGACGACGGACCCAGGGCAAACCAATCCGATCGAGGATGCGGAGGCGGAGGCGCGCATGGTTGCTAGGCTCGAACGTGCCTTGCACGACAACCTCGCGCCGCCCGAGCAGTACGAAAGGCTGGGGCTGACTCAGCCTTGACGTTGCAACGCCGTTGAGTCGAGACGGGCCTCGTAGGGGCGACCCTTGTGGTCGCCGGTGACAGACTCGTGAGACATCCGCCACATAGCCTGTGGGACGAAATGGGTGTGTGGCGGGAAGGCTCGTGTTGCGTGCGTCGACAGACTCGTGAGACATCCACCACATAGCCTGTGGGACGAAATGGGTGTGTGGCGGGAAGGCTCCCGGGGTCAATACTCCACCGGGGTGTCGATTTCTTGCTGCGAGGCGAGCCGAACGCTGTAGTGCCGCTTGCCCTGGTCGTCTTTCCAGAACGGGAGTTCATCCTCGGGTGAGGGGTCCACCAGCGTCACCCGCTCCATGCGGCGTTCGTGGGGCCAGAAGTCCGACACCGCGTAATGTTGGGCGCTGCGGTTGTCCCACATTGCCACCGAGCCGTCGCGCCAGCAGAAGCGGCAGGTGTGTTCCGGCGTCGAGTACATCTTCGAGTAGAGCTGCGACAGCAGACGCGCAGAGTCCGCCGGTTCCATGCCGCAGATGGAGTTGGTGAAGGTCGGGTTGATGTAGAGCGCCGTCTTGCCGGTGACCGGATGCGTACGGCAGATTGGGTGCTGCGCCTCGTCCCTGCCGCCGCGACCGTGGATGGCGAACCGGCCCTTGAGGAACGTCTTGAGCACGGGGCTCAAGCTGTCCCACAGCGCAAAGGCGTCGGCAAACACCGTGTCGCCCCCCACTGGCGGCGATTTGCGCGATAGAAGGATCGAGCCGAGCGGCGGGCGATCGGACCAGGTGACATCCGAATGCCAATTGGCAGCGACGAAGGGCCGCGCTTCGTTCGCATAGAGCCGCAGAATCTCGGGGTGTTCTTCGGGAAGCTCGCGCGCCGACAACGATTTCTGCCGCCCATAGGCCATGCCCACAGCGGCGAAGCGCTTGCCGAACGCCACATGCTCCTCTCGCGTGATGTGCTCCTGATCGCGGAAAAACACCACTTTGCGTTCCATCAACAGATGCCAAATTGCGAGCACCTGGGCCTCCGCGGGCCGCGCCAGATCGACGTTGTGGACAACCACGCCAATGCCCGGCGAAAGCGGCTCGAGGGTGAGCCCGGCATCGGCGGCGGCACCATTGGCGGCGACTTCGTCCTTGCCCCGCAGCGCTTCCGCCACGTCGGAAGCGTAGTTTCCATCCGCGGCCATGCGGCGCGCGTCCGCCCCGGCGCGGCTCGCCGGATTCTCCCGATAGTGGCCGGGCCAAGTGTCCGCTCGGCCACCCACCCAGCCATCGGTGCGCGTCTGGTGACCGCGGGGCGTGTTGAGCCCCCGCGGCTCGAAGAGTTCCTCGATGGTGGCCGCCGCCTCGCTCGTCCTGCCAGAACCCATGCCAAGAACCTCCTTGCTCTCGGCCCAGAGTGTAAATCCAAATGGTCGAGAGGGTCGGTTCCGGGCCCTCGAAGCGGAAGCGATCGTCTTGGCGCTCATGGCGTCATGGTAGTACGCTGCCCACGAGCCTAAGAAGCCGGTAGGCGATAGGCACTCGTTCAGGTTCGGTTCACCTTGGCGGGCGCAGTATGCAGCCGACCATCGCAAGGGGAGTGCGAGGAATGAAGCACGCGAACATGCGAAACCGAGTGGCCTTCCTGACGTGCCACACCAGCGCCGCCGTCGGGGCGATTTTCTTGATGGCGCTCGGCAGCTCGCCCGTCCACGCCGACCACCGCGGCGGCGGCTACTACGTCAGCGTCGAAATCCCCATCGACGAGCACGCCTACCCCGACGGCGCATCGCTGCGGCTCGACCGCCTCGTCGATCGCCGCACGGGATTCGACTCCGATCATTTCCACTTGCGCGAACTGGTGCTGATCGCACGCTCCGTCGGCACGGCACATGCGGAACTGCGCGTGCACGGGGAAGCGTCCGAGTCCATCAACATCCCGGAAGGCGCCGAAGACGAGTGGTGGGAGGTGCGTATCCCGGCGCCCACCGACCGACACGGCGGTGTCTGGCGCCTGTACCTGACAGGCGACGTGGCGCTCGATCAGATCGTGGCGGTGATGGAGCCCAGGGAACGCTACGCGGCGCGCTACCAGTCGCCGGAGAAGACGGCCAAGCGCTACGCTCACTCTGCGAGGCGGTATCGGCCAAACACCTACTACACCTACTACCCGCCACGCCTGCATGGCGGGAGCGTCGTTCACTACGTCCACAACCACCACTACGACTACTACGGCTATCGAACCTGGTATCCACGCTATGCCTCGCCGTGGATTCGCCGCTACGACCCGTTGATCTCCTTCCACTACTACACCGTTCTCCCCGGCTGGCGCCATGACCACGGCGCGCGTCGCCATGTTCTTGGCGGGCACCGGCATCACGGATACCGCCAGCGACCGCTGCGAAGGCTCGATCCTGCAACTCGCCTCGCCACCCGATCGGGACGTCCCGCCCCGCTGTCGCAGCCAACCGGACGTGCACCCGCGCCCCTCGACGCCTCCCTTCGCACCTTTTCGCGGGGCCCGGAAACCCGCACTCCCGCGCCTCGCCGCCCTGCCAACGAGCCCCGCGTACAGCCCGAACGCATGGCCGCGGCAAGGGATCGACTCGAAGCGCACGCACAGCGGATGACCACGCCATCCGGGCCGTCCGCGGTGGCACCGCGACCTCGCTCCGGCGTCGCGCAACGCCCCGCTGCGCAGTCGCCACGCGCAACACAAACGCGACCAAGCCGCGCCGCCGCCTCGAGGGCGACGCAAACAAGGCAACAGGCACAGGGGGCCGCGGCGACCCGGTCCAATCCGAGCCCGTCGCTTCGGTCGAGGCTGGCAGAGGCGCCACGTCGTTCCGCCCCTGCGCGGTCCATGCGCGAACGCACTACGAGGCAGGCAGCAACAACCCAATCCCGGCCAACAAGACGAGCGGAGACATGGCACGGCACGCCGCGCAACCGTGGCGTCGCCCCCAGCCGCAGCCAGCGAAGCGCCGACCGTCTGCGCAGCGTCCGACAACAGCCAAGCATGCGATCGAGCGTTCCACAACGTCAGGCCACCCAACGGGCACCGCGCCCGCAACCCCGGATGCGCTCCTTTGAGCCACGCCCCCAAGCGAACCGGCCGGCACCCCGCACGTCGGCACCACGCATGTCGGCACCGCGCATGTCGGCACCGCGCCAATCGGCACCGCGCACGTCGGCACCACGTCAATCGGCACCGCGCGTCAGCAGTGGCACGAACCGCCTGCGCGCCGCAAACGACCGTCTGCGAGAGTCACGCCGGTAAGGCACCCTCAGCGTCCAGGGGGAAGATTCCGGTGCCGGACCGGCATTCGGCGCTCCCCCTACGGGAGGACCCATCATCGCAAGACATCCGATAGCCGCGCCGACTTTGCCTTGTATGATCGCCTCGTCTCCAAGATCAGGCTGCTTTCGATATGGCGGGACCCCTCGACGGCGTACGTGTCCTCGATCTCACGACCATCTATTCCGGCCCCATCGCCGCCTCCATCCTCGGGGACCAGGGTGCCGACGTGATCAAGGTGGAAGCGCCGGACGGAGACCTGATGCGCAGCCCCATGACCTTCCAGCGCAACGGCGTCTCCGGCGCCTTCGCCATGATGAACCGCAACAAGCGCTCCGTGGTCATTAACCTGCGCGAAGACGAGGGCAAGGTCGTACTCAAGCGCATGGTGGCCGACGCCGACGTGCTGATGGAGAACTACCGCCCCGGTGTGATGGAACGCCTGGACCTCTCCTACGAAACTCTGCGCGAAGTGAACCCGCGGCTCATCTTCGCCTCCATCAACGGCGTCGGCCACGAGGGCCCGTACGTCAATCGGCGGGTCTACGACGCCGTAATCCAGGCCATCTCCGGCATCGGCTCGCTGCAAGCCGACCCCGCAAGCGAGCGGCCCCTGCTCGTCAACACCCTGATGTGCGACAAGATCACCTCCATGACCGCCGCCCAGTCCATCGCCGCGGCGCTGTACGCTCGCGAACAAACCGGCGTCGGCCAGCGGGTGGATGTTTCCATGCTCGACTCGGCCCTCTTCTTCATGTGGCCAGACAGCATGCTCGGCTACACCTTCCCCGGCGAGGAGACCACCGAGCAGCCTCGCCGCACCCACGAGCGCATGGTGCGCAAGACCCGCGACGGCTACATCTGCACCATGCCGGTGAAGCGCGCCGAGTGGGAGGGCGTGTTCCGGGCACTCAAGCTGCCGAACCTCTTCGAGGACGAACGCTTCCAGTCCCAGAGGGCCCTCGATGCCGACCTGCAAACCCTGCTGAACGAGGCCTACGCCCGCTTCGACACCAACGAACTCGCCGAACGCCTCGACGCGGAGCAGGTTCCCTGGGCGCGCATCAACGCCCGCGGCGAGGTCATCCACGACGCCCAGGTGAAGGCGATGGGCGCCTTGCTGGAGTTTGACCACCCCATCGCCTTCACC